>NZ_CP084059.1 GCF_020215645.1 Nonomuraea gerenzanensis
CGCCGAGCTGGCCGTCGTGGTGACCGACGCGCACGGCCAGGCCCAGGCGGCCGAGGCGTGGCTTGCCGAGCTGGACGGCGCGGCGGGGACGTGACACCTCGCCCGTCCCAAGTCGACCGGCGCGGCCGCGTGGCGTGCCGGTTCGGCATGCCGTCAAGGCGGCGGAAAGGGGCGCAAGCAGGCATTCTGACAAAGATCCTGAACTGTCAGTAAAGATTCTGAGGCGTCTTGTCAAGAAGTCTGGTAGTGATTTGGTCATGTCGGCGCCGTACGCGGCCGGCCCGCCCCACCCCCGTGCGTCGGTGCCCGATCTGCGCCCCTCCCGTCCCGTTTGGGGCACGCCATGCGCGACACGCCCGGCGCGACATCAGCGTGTGTGGCACCGCGTACGGCGCGTTCGTGGAAGGATGCGTGACTGACTACTCATTGTCGATCTTCACAGGAGTCGCCCAGGACAACGAAAAACGCCCCGCTGGATGCGGGGCGTGGATAACTGCAAACCGTAAGACACGTCTGAAATCGATCAGCTCCGATGCTTTGGCCGGCGAAGAGCGGATCGACGTCAACGGGTTTTGTCACGTCTGGAGACGACCATAGCAGGCAGCCAGGCGGTTGGCCCACTGCGCCCTGAAGACACGCCGGGGCATTCGCAAACCGCAGTCTTGATGCCGCCCGATCCCGGGCCCGGCGACCAGCTCGACGACGAGCCGGCGGCCGCCTGGTCCTGGCGTGCCCGCAGTGACCGCACCGACGCGGCGCCGCCGGCGACGTCGCGGCCGCCGTGCGAGGTGCACAGGGCCGGGTTCGAGCGGACCTGCACAGCCTGCGTGCTGGTCAAGCGGGAGGCCATCACCGTGGCGATTGCCACGGTCAACTACCTGACCGGCGGCGCCGTGTCCGCCCGCAGCCAGCGGGCGTGGATGCGTGCGCTCGAGGCACACCCCTACCTCGCCGCCCGGCGCAGCGACGCCTACCGCAACTTGCTGGCGGTGGCTCGGGTGATCATGTGGTGCGGCAAACGCTCCCCGGTTAACCCGGCGGTCTGGACGTCCATCCCGACCCGGGCTCGGATCGTGGCCAAGACCGGGCTGAGCGCGGACACGGTCAAGACGTGGGTCCGCTGGCTGCGCGAGCACGGCTTCCTGGCCACGGTGACCGAAGGGTCCACTCCGCGCTTCCGGCCGGGGACCCGGTGCGGCCTGGTCGACGACGGCGCCGGCCGCCTGGGCGCGGAGTGGGCGCTGACCATCCCCCTGGCCCCGACCCTGGAAGGGTTCCGAGAGCTTCCCGGCTGCGATCACACCCCCGATGATCAGGTCGTTTCCCGCGGATCCCAGCCGATTTCGGGGGACCAAAATCCACCCCCCGCTGGTTCTCTCTCTGATGAGAGAGAACCAGCTACGGACTCCCCCGTCGTACGCACGCGAGAGGGCCGCACAACCGGCAACGAGGGCGCGGCCGGCACCGCCTGGACGTGGCCGCTGTCCGCGACGCCGGAGACCAAGATCGACATGTTGAAGGCGGCGCAGGCGCTGCGCACCCGCAGCGCGATCCTGCGCAAGGTCAGCGCCAAGCACCTGCGCTCGTTGCTGCGAGAGCCGTTCGGCGAGAAGTGGACGCCGAACGACGTCCTGCACGCCCTGGACCACCGGCCCGACGGCACGCCCTGGACTTTCACCGAGCCGCCGCGGTGGCTGCCCGGCTGGATCCGGCACCGCCTGGCCGCCTGGCGCACTGCTGACGGCAGCCTGCAGCCCTCACTGTCACAGCAGCGCGCCGCCCGCCGCCAGGCCGCCACCGCCCGGCAGGCCGCGGCGGCTGCCGAGCACCGCCGCCGCCAAGCTTGCCGGGTCGACGCCGACACCGGGCCTGCAGCCGCCGTTCGCGCCGCGCTGGCCGCCGCCGGGCCGAACGCGGCCGCCGCGCTGCAACGCCATGAAGGAGATCACCGGCCCGTCCGCCTTTACTTTGTCAAGGACAGGACGTTGCAGAACGGTGCCGTGACACTCCATAGCACCGGTCAAGCCCTCGCCGGGCCCAATGCCACCGCACCGCCGGAGATCGGCGCTCAGCGAAGCTCTGAGAGCCATGCGGGACCTGCCCCGGCGCGCGGCATGACCGAGCCCGCGAACGTCTTCGAACGGGAGGTCCTGCGCCGCCACGCGCTGCCGGAGGAGTCCGAGGACCGGCGCCCGCACCCCAGCGGCCCGACGCCGGCGATGGAGCGGGCCTGGCTGTCCCGGGTCGCCGCCCAGCAAGCCCGGAAGAGGTAAGCGCGCCGACCAGAACGACAACCTTCAAACGATCTTGAAAGCGGGGGAGCGGCAAGATGGTAGATCAGGGCCCCTGATCTCCAACAGCCGATCATGTAGGACCTTCAATGATCATGTGTTCAAGATCAACAGAGTGCTAAGGTATCGTCACGCGATACGCGGGCAACCCCGGCCAGACGCCGGGGTTTTTTATGCCCGGCGACCTGCTGAGCGTAGAGATATTGTCAGTAGCCAACGCGGACTCCTCATCAGTGACTTCTGTCCGTCTGGCGCACTCAGCGTGCTGTGTTTCATCAAGATCGAAGCGTCGCGGAGGTCGGCACGATGGCAAGCCCAGCGCGCGGCCAACAGCTGTGATCGGTTTCCCTTGCAGTGACCTTAGGATCGATGACGCCTTGCCCAGTGGAGGTGTTTCTTGGTCACTCGTCCTCACGCAGGTGCCACAGTTGCACCGTCCTGTCGTCGCCGCAACTGGCGAAATAACGGCCGTCGGGGCTGAAGGCAACCCCCCACACCACGCTAGTGTGGGTGCCCCTGAGACCTTCGGTGCCGGTGGTTGCGTCCCAGATGCGTGCGGTCTTGTCCGCGCTTGCGGTGGCGACGAACCGGCCGTCGGGGCTAAAGGCCACTCCACGCACCTGATCGCTGTGGGTGATTTGGAGTAGTTCGGTCCCGGTGGTTGCATCCCAGATGCGCGCGGTCTTGTCGATGCTGGCAGTGGCCAGGCGCTGGCCGTCGGGGCTGAAGGCCACTCCACGCACTTGGTCGCCGTGGGTGATTTGGAGTAGTTCGGTCCCGGTGGTTGCATGCCAGATGCGTGCGGTCTTGTCCGCGCTTGCGGTGGCGACGAACCGGCCGTCGGGGCTAAAGGCCACCCCAAGCGCCTGGTCTTGGGCAATGCGGAGTAGTTCGGTCCCGGTGGTTGCATCCCAGATGCGCGCGGTCTTGTCGATGCTGGCAGTGGCCAGGCGCTGGCCGTCGGGGCTGAAGGCCACTCCACGCACTTGGTCGCCGTGGGTGATTTGGAGTAGTTCGGTGCCGGTGGCGGTGTCCCAGATGCGTGCGGTCTTATCCTCACCAGCGGTGGCGACGAACCGGCCGTCGGGGCTATAGACGACGTCCCAAATCCATGTCATCCAGCCACCGTGCCGGAGTCGGTGCTGCTCAACCCCCGAAAGGTCCACGATCAGTGCGCTCTTCGCTTGATGGGCCACGGCTAATTGCGTACCGCCAGTATTGAAGGCAACGGCAGTGGCGGCCTTAGGCACAGCGATCGTCGTGGATAGGCGCGCTCGGCCGATGGCTGCAACCGTCCTGGTGAGTTCGCGATGAGCTCGTGCGGCGAGTTCGAGACTGTCTTTGAAGGAGGAACCGATGCCGCCGATTCGATGGAGCTCTGTAAGCGACTCCAGGGCCAGGCGCCATTTGCCTGCTTCCATGTGGTGGACGGCTTGCCTGTAGAAACCAGCGAGGGTTTGATCACGTTTGGCGTTGTTAAGTTGAGTTTGTGCCGAGGCAATGAGCCCATCTGGGTCAGGTGTGTCAGGGGCGAGTTGTCTGAGGCGCTCCCCGACTGACACCACGGCCTGCCACTGGTTGGCGCGGTACAGCTCGGCGGCTTCGGTGCGCAACTGTGCGATGGCCTGATCGTGGCGGGCTTGGGCCAACCGGGTCGGCGCATCGCGATAGTCGGAATCAGCGGCAACTACCGCCTCCCACCGCTCGATCGCGGTCTTCAAGTCCTCAGTGGCGGCGGCCGTCGCGTACAGGCTGCTGAGGTGCTGTCCGCGCCGAGCCTGCTCTAGCTTGGCCTGGCTGCTTTTGTAGCCGCGATCGCGGGCGACGATCGCCCGGAATGCCCCGATAGCCTCATCCCACCGGTCGGTATACAGCGCTGCCAGGCCCTGGGTATACAGCTCCTCCAGCGCCGCCGAGGCTTCGGCGTCTATAACTGGGCCAGGCGTGGGGGCGGGTACTTGTTTTGAAGCGGTGCTGTGGTCGCGGAGCCCGGCGGTGGCATTCGGTGGTGAGGTCGGTTGCGCAGATGACTGCTGGTCAGGTCGTTCGGAAGGGTGTTGGAGGAGCACGGATTGCAGGCGGTCGGTAGCTGCGGCGGAGACGAGCTTGCTGTCGTCGTCGGCAAGGCGGCGGATTTCTTCATGCACTTGGCCTCGTACGGCGCTATTGCCGATGCGGTACAGATGGGCAAGCCCGTCCAGGGCGGTGAGCCAGCGTCCAGTTGATGTTTTGGGCGATGATGGTTTGGCCTTCAACATTTGCCTGTTTCTTGGGTCGCTGCTGGGGCATTTCGTTTACGACGCGCCCGTGGACGTAGTCGTACAGCTCATCGAGGGTGATGTTGCCGTCGCCGTCGAGATCGGCGCTGCCATCGCGTAGGCCTTCTACCAGATGGTGGGTGAAGACGGATCGGGTGGCCTGGCCGTGTATCTGGTTGCCCTCGAAGGAGTATTGGGTGGCGTCGGAGGCGGTCAGCACGGTGCGGCCGCGTCCCTGGAAGCGTTCGAGGCTATGGACCGTGGTGTCGGCTTTGGCGGTCCGGCCGGTGGGGAAGGCGCCGCTGTAGCAGCAGTCGAGTATGAGCACTTTTTGGCGTGAGTTGCCGGTTTCCATCGCCTGATCGATCTGCTCAGCTGCCAGCCCGGTGAACAGCAGGCTGTCACGGTGAGTGTTGGTCATGGCCAGGTACAGTCGGCCGTCGTCGTCTTTGAGCCCATGGCCGGTGAAGTACAGCAAGGTCAGGTCGTCACGTAGCTGATCTCGATAGAAGTCGCCGATGGCCTCGCCGACGCGATAGTGCGGTTCGTTGATGAGCGTGGTGACCTCGAAGCCGGCGATGCGCGGGTCTTGCAGGACTGTGGCGAGCGCTTCGGCGTCGTGGGCGGGGGCGGTTAGCTGCTGCAAGCCGGGATCGTGGTATTCGTAGGTGGCGATCAGTAGCGCCAGCCGGCGGCCCATGGTCTACCTGCTGGAGTGCCGCTGGATGAAGGCGTCAAGCAGCTCACGTTGCTGCGTGGCGCTGGCGCGCTCCAACTCGATGGTGTCGCCATCGATGGTCACTGCGATTCGGTGCCGTCCGGTCTGCCGGTCCAGCCAGTTCTGGACGCCTCCGATCAGGGTGGTGAACACCCCACCCGAGGCACTGAAGGCCACGAGCAGCGCTCCGAGCGTGACAGGATCGACTCCTTTGGCCCCCTGCGGGAGCTCTCCAGCCGCCACCGGCACGATGGACTCGATGTCGAGTTGGTTGATCTCGCTGCGCAGGCGGCGGACTAAGTGCTCTTCACGCTCCGGGTCGGTGTCCGGATCCGATCGAAGCACAAGCACCGCGCTTACCGAGGCGGTCGCGTTCGCGTGGTCGCTGCTGCTTGTCATCTGGCCCATCCCCCTGACCTCAGGTCTCTGTGCGGCGCTGTCGGTTGCGAACCCCCGTATACCCGTTGCCGACGTAGCGACGGCGCGCGCCTGCGCTCCAGAGGGTTTCAGGAAAGAGCCCTTCCGTGAAGTAACCTGGCGGTGTGCCTTCCCGAACCCCCAGCTCGACCTCATCGCACCAGGACCAGGATCGCGCCGAATTCACTTCACGAAAGGTAGTCGGCCTCTCGGAGGCCCTCGGCGGCACTGACGATAGCCTCACCGCCTGGGCCGAGCGCTACCTCGCCCTGGCCGTTCGCGGGGTGCGCTCCGACGAAGTCGCCGCCAAGATCACCCGCCATGTGCGGCGCTTCATCGCCTGGCTCACCGACGGCCTCGGCCACGACCGGCTGACGGCCGTCACCCCACGCGAGATCACCGCCTGGCGTGACCACCTGGCCGCCGCCGGCAACCAGGCCAAGGACGGCACCCCTGCCCCGATGGCGCCGGCCACCGTCAACAATCACCTGGCCCACCTGTCGGCGCTGTTCACCTGGATCGGCGCCCACGCCCCGGCCGGGCTACTCCGGCACGGCGATCCGACCAAGAACGTCGCCCCTCTGCGGCTGCCCGCCCCCACCGTGCGAGCCCTGACCGGCAGCCAGGTCCGCACCGTCAAGAACGTGCTGGACCGCATCGAGGACTTCCACCAGCTGACCGGCCGCCGCCACCGCAGCACCGCCCGCGCGGTCCACCGGCACGCCCGCCCGCTGCGCGACCGCGCCATCGTCCACCTCATCCTCGGCACCGGACTACGCCGCGCCGAGGTCGTCGGCCTCGACCTGGCCCAGCTCGACCCGCACACGCCGACGGAGTTGCGGCGGGTCAAGAAGGCCCGCCTGATCGACGTGCGAGGCAAGGGCCACACCAGCCGGACCGTCTTCCTCGGCCGCGACACCCGCCAGGCGCTGGCCGACTACCTCGAGCACGAACGCGACGGCGATCTCGACGCCAAGTCGGCCGCGCTGTTCCTGGCCGCCTCCTCCATCACCGCCCGCCGGCCCGGTGGCCGGCTGTCCCCGCGCTCCATCAACACCATCGTTGGCGAGATCGGCCGCCTGCACGACGCCCAGAGCGGCGACCGCGAACGAGACCTGGGCACGCTGCGGCCGCACGACCTGCGCCACACCTTCGGCTACCTGCTGTCGGAGGCGTCCGGCCACAACCGCGCCGAACTGGAGCGCCGCCTCGGCCACGCCAACGACCGCTACCTGCGCTTGTACACCAATCCGCCGGACGACATCGCAGCCGGCCTCGTGGAAGGTTTCTGAGCGCCTCACCGACGCGCCAGCTCGCCACCCGCGTCTGCTGCGCGCCTCCGTGGCCGACTTTCTGTAACTGGCTTGCTACCTTACGGCAGGGGTGCACGCTCGCAGAAAGTAGCACTTGCGCCATATTGAGTCCGATGTGAACCCGGATCGCCGGGAGGCCACCGTGCCGAAGCGGGTTGATCCTGATCAGCGGCGGGGCGCCGTGGCGCGGCTGGAGCAGCTGCGCTCGAGCGGGACCTTGACGAGCGAGCATGTCCGGCTGGCCGCCTCCGGGCTGGGAGTCGACGAGCGCACGGTATGGCGATGGATCAGCCCGGATGGGCCCGGCGTCAGCGCGGCCGAAGACCCAAGATAGATCGGAACGGTCTCCGACAGGGACGCGTGAAGGAGGGGACCGCACCGAAATGCAGGGTTATGCCGGACGGATGTGGCGTCCATCGTTCGCAGCTACCCAACATCTCGCAGGTCAGAAACTAGCCAGTACAACGACTACGCCCGAACGGGACAGAAGCTGTGGGAGTTGCAGGCCTACAGCGAGTCCTCCGGTGCTCCTGACCTGGTCCCTTCGCGTGGCGTCAGCATGCCTCCACCGCAGCTCATGTCACGTACGCGGAGTGAGCTCGCGCGCTGGGTGGTACGGGCGGGAACGGGTCGATGCCCGATTTCCCGCCGGAAGAGCCGTACACAGGCGCGACGGCTGCGTAGAGCCGTCTGCGACTGCGTACGGCTGGGTGGTCCCGGAAGGGAGCCTGGCGACGACGAGACTGTTGCACGCGCTCAGGGGCGGGATGCTCACGAGCGGTGCGATGAGAGAGCCAAGCGGCAACAAGACGTCTCCTCCAGCCTCATGACGGCGGCTTCCTTACAAGGGTCCTCCGATGCCTGATGCTCACGTCCAGACCAAGGATCACGAACTCCAGGGCGAGAAATCTCGCTGGTTGCATCCAGTGAGGTTTCTGGCCACCACTCTCGGCGGCCGGCCAGCGAGCCGGAAGACCTGCGGGGCAAGCCGGACGAAGCCGGACAGCTTCTCTAAACAATTCTCTTGTGATGGGCTGTCGAGTGAAAGGCCGGACGCTCCCCGGAGATGGAGATTTGTTCAGGCCTTGTTCGGCCGACGCGAGCGCGTTCGCTTAAACAATTGCCGTCAGGCGCATATCTCAGGGATTTTCTTCCTTCATTTCGCTGCTTTACCTGGGCGATGAGCCGCACCGCGCCGCGCGGTAGTTCAACGGCCTACGTGCTCGCGCGTTGTTTCCCCTACGCTCCGTTGACCAGCGGCACCGCGAGGGCCAGCGGACTTCACAGTGCTCGCCATCTTCCGGCGTGATCACCAAATGACGGCTTCCATTAAAGGTTCAACTACCTTCTCTGGGAGGTGTCCGGAGGAGTTGGGAAGAAGGGGGGGCGGGCTAGCGAAGGCCCCGTTCATGAAGTATTTATGTAGCCAGGCGCACATCACGATTCTTCCCTTTGGGGTCGGCAAGCCCCGGCATTTCGAGAATGGAAGATCGCGCCGAGTCCAGACCAAGTGATCCTCCTCCGACGGGGGAAGATCTTTCCTCCAGGAGGAGTTCATGGAGGCAATCGTTCCGGGGCATGACTCTGACCCGGACCCTGCCCGGCCGCTCATCGAGGTGGCCGGGCAGGCCATTTTCGAGCAGAGCGTCGCCGAGCAGGGCGCGGCTGTGGAAGCCGCCCAGCAGGACGAGCTCGCGCAGGAGGCCCCAGCCGAGCTCGGCGTCTCACAGAAGCCGGTCAAGGACGGCAACGTCATCACGCCCGGGATGCGCATCGTGTTCGTCGCGGTGGTCGTGGTCGTCGCGGCGGTGCTGGTGGCGCTGGGGCAGACCATGGGCGGCGCCCTCTTGCTCATCGTGTGCGCGGCCGGCGTGGCCCTGCAGATCCTGAAGCGGATATGACCATGGGCCGCCCCGACAACCCGATCCTGAACTCCGGCCCGACGCCGGAGCTGGTCCAGCGTCTGCGAACCCTGCGCCACAACGCCGGTCTGACCCTCCGCGCCCTGAAGGAGAGGACCGGCTACTCCATCGGCACGCTGTCCAGCGCTCTGGCGGGCGAGAAGCTGCCCTCCTGGAGCATCGTGTCGGCCATCGTGCAGGCCTGCGGCGGCAAGCCCGAGGACGTCGAGCAGCAGTGGGTCGCAGCCGCGGCGCACGAGGCGCTCAAGGCCCGCCCGAAGCGGGATGCGCAGGCAGAGCCAGGCGATCAGCACCTGCGCCTGACGGCGCTCTTCGGGCCGGCGCCCATCCCGGTGAACGCCGAGACCGTCGAGGAGTTCATGCGGGACATCAGGCGGGTGAAGGTCTGGGCCCAAGACCCGTCCGTCCGCGTCCTGGCCGTCAAGCTCGACGTGCCGCCCAGCACCTTGCAGGACTTCCTGAGCAACAAGAACGGCACCATGCCGTCCTGGGACATGGTGCTGAACTTCCTGCGCGCCTGCGGGGTCGACCAGGACGCCTACGGCGAGTGGGGCTTCGTCTGGCGCCGGCTCAAGCACCAGGAGACCGAACGCCGCCTGCAACAGCAGCGAGCCAAGCGCCCGATGCGTGTCATCCGCGGCTCCCAGCAGGCGTAGGACGTCGACAAGCGCCAGCAGGCCGCGCGGGAGGCGGTGATGTTCGGGAAGCAACGGCCCTTCGCCAGCGCGGAGGGCCGTTCCCATGCCTGCGCATGCCCCGTGTCCCCGAGGGGCGCCTGTTCCCGAGCCCCTGGGCGTCTGAGCCGGAGCCATGGGCGTTGCGAACCAGCGGGTCGGCGGCCCGGTACGGCCGTCGAAAACAGCGAGCGTGCTCTCGAGTGGTGAAGGTCCGACACCCGCGCGCGAGGTCCGTGCCCGGCGAGTGAGCATGCCCGAACGGGCGAAAAGGGTGGAGATGGCCACCACGGCGGCGTACACCAAGAGGGTGAGCAGGCGACACTGCGCTTGGCGTCCGTGCCCGAACCTGCTGCCGGCCTCGGTGTCGTCGCGCCGCAAATACTGCAGCTCCGCATGCGTGGCCAAGGCCTACCGGGCCCGCAAGAAGGACATCGCCAAGTACGAGATGGCCGTGGCCACGACCCGCGCCCAGCGGGGCGAGGCGAGCAGCGAGCAGCTCGCCCTGGTGGCCATGCAGCCGCGCTGCGCCCACTGCGGGAGAACCATCCCGGCCGGCACCCGCGCCGACGCCCGCTACTGCAGCCGGGCCTGCAAGGCCAAGGCGGCCCGGGCCCGCCGCGTTTTCCGACAGGCCGATCCATGACGCGTACCCGGCGCACTGACACCCCTGCGTGTCATGATCCCTCTCCAGTACAGGGCCCGTGCCGACGGGCGATAACGTTCCTCAGGACGGCCACTCCCACCGTCGCCGCGCCCCCACCTGACCGTGATGCCGGGCCTGTTCCACATCGCGGAGTACGCCCAGCAGATGACCCTGATTAGGTGCCCACCCACGAGGCTGGATAAGCGTGTCCGCCTGACCCTCGCGACGGCGGAGGCACAGAAAGCGATCGCCATGCTGAGCATCACCGCCGGCCTTGCGTCGCACGATTTGGAAGGTGACCATGGCTGCTGACGAAAAGGCCCTGCAGCGTGTGTGGGTCTGCACCGAGGCGGTGGGCCTGGTCCGCGCGGATCGCATCGTGTCGATGACCGTGAACAACTGGCAGGTGAGAGGCGCCCGTGCCGAAGAGGCGGACGCCCATGGCCACGACGTGCTGAGTGCCGCCTTGACGGACGGCACGAGGGTGATCCTGGGCCACTGCGGGACCTTGTCGGGCTGGCGGGCACTGGCCGAATTGGCGACGAGGCTGGACGGCGCCGCCGTAGACGCGGCCGACGCTGACGACGTGGCGTTCGTCCACGTCAGCGTCGACCGGCAGGGTGGGATCCGGTGGCAGTACCGCGTTGGTGAGCTGTCCGACCTCGATGCCTGGCCCTCCGGGCCTCAGCCTCAGCCGGTGCCGAGCGCTGAGCAATCTCGCCGCTGAGCCTCCACAGCCCATTCCAGGACGTAGAGCCGCCCAAGCGGCCTACCACCCCATGAGGTGTCAAAAAGCGTCGTCCCAGCTCAACACCGTCACCACGGCACCGAGCCCGACGCCGGCGAGATCTTCGCACCGCCTTGGCGCACGACGTTCGCATGCGTGATTCTGGCCTGTTGGTAAGGATCGCCCCACCAGCCATCATCTGAGATGTCGCCGCAGGCGGACAGCGGCCGGACTGCGCGGGAGGCGAGGATCGTGTCGGCGAGACTGATATGGGAACTACGTCGTTTCTGTCCCGGGTACGGCCCCTTATGGTTCCGAAACCCCTGGATCTGTGGAGGATCGGGTCTGCCAGGTCTACGGTCAAGGCATGCAGGCCGATGCGCTGGGGCTTTGGGAGGCGGCTGGCTGGGGGCTGGCCGGTGGTGCCGCGACCGCGCTGGTGTCCCTGCTGGGCGCAGTCCGAGCCGCCGGATATCGCTGGCCCTGGCGGAGCAAGGCTGGCACTCCGGAGGAGACACGAGAGCTGTTCTGGGCCCGTCTAGCGGTGCTGGGTGGCTCGCTACTGCTTGGCGCCCTGGTGTCGGCCGCCGCGCACGGTCAGATGAGCGGTCCCTGGCCGGCTTTCATCATCGGCGTGGGCGCCGAGGCCAGCGTGCGCGGCATGCTGGCGGGTGTGGAGGTTAGCACTCGCAAGCCCGAAGACGGGGCGGGAGGTGGCAGCAATAGTGACAGCACGCCGTGACAGCCTGCTCAGTCGCCTGGCCCGCGCCTCTCGACCAGTACATCCTTGGTTGCGCGTTACCGCCTCTCCGAGATGGGCCCGCGTGCTCATCGCGGCGGGCGCGCGCCCGGCACCCTCCGACAGCATGGCCGTCACCTTTCCTCCGATGGAGACAGCACACGATGTGGCATCGGGGCAGGACCTGGCTCGTGTGGACTTGGGTAGCACGAACCTGCACCCCGCGTACCGATCCCAGGGCCGAGACGCAACATCTGTCATGTTGGCTGACCGCTGGCCGGAGGAGAGATTCCAGCAATTGAGGCAGCACGCCGACCCGGCCATCGACAAGGTTGTGGCCGAATACCTGGAGGCACAGCCTGCAGGCAGGGGTGCGCTCGACCTGGTGAAGGCCGTGATCAGCGAGCTGGGGCAGGCCAAGCGGGAGGCCAGAGCCCCCTCGGGCGAGCCGCCCGCCTCCGAGATCTTCGATGCGATCGGCTTCGTCGAGGACCTGCCCGAGTGGGGGGACGACCGGGAGTTGCTGGCCCGGGGGCAGGCGGTGTTCGCTGACTACGGGCTCTACCAGTCGGTCGCGCTGTTTTTCGCGTGCCTGCCGATGACGTACGCGGAGGTATCCAGCGCCAAGGTGCTGGCCGACGTCTCCGACCTGGCCACGCACAGCCTCACCCGCTGGGCAGGCGAGAGCTGGCAGCTGCTGATCGACATGATGGGGCTCAAAGTCGTCAACAGCTTGGAGATCGGACGCCCCGGGCACACCACGGCGATCGGACTGCGGATCCTGCACTCGTTCGTGCGGGCCCTGATCGAGGAGAGGTACGCCGACCAGTGGGACACCGAGCGCTACGGCCCGCCGGTCAACCAGGAACTGCTGCTGGCCACGCTCTTCGACTTCTCCGTGGGGACATGGGAGGCCATGGAGACCATGGGCGTCGTGCTGAGCGAGGAGGAGCGCGCCGCCAACCTCTACACGTGGAGCATCTTCGGCAACCTCATGGGGGTCGAGGTGTGCCGCGACGGCCCCCTCACCCTCGACGACGTCGAACCGATCAGCGCGCGCCTAGGCCGCCTGTATGACTCCAGCGATGAGGGCCGCCGGTTGATGGCCCGGCTCCTGGAGGAGGTGGAGGAGTTCATGCCGCTGGGCTGGCGCAAGATGCCGCGAAGCCTGGTGCACTGGATCTTCCACGATGCGGCCCACGGCGCAAACCGCGTACCCAAGCTTCTGGCCGTGCCCATGCCCGCCTGGTGGTTCACCGCGCTGTTCACGGTGGCGCGCAGGGGCCACCGCCACGCGAGACTGACGAGGGTGGTGGACGGTCTGCTTCGCTGGCTGGCGCGTAGGGTCGGGCGCCAGATTGCGATCGCTTTGGCCGACCGGCAATCGCAGGAGCAGGCGGCCCTGAAGATTCCTGCGGAGCTGGCTCACGCATGGAGCATCAAGCAGTCGAAACCCGCGATGAAGACGCGCGAAGTCCGGCGCAACGTCCGGCGGAGGGTTCGAGGCTGGCTTCCCGGTCGCTGATGGCGCGCCAGGCCTCCCGACCCACTGGTCCTCATCGGCCGACCCAGACCCAGGCCGACCACGACCGCCACCGCTGGAACGTCGTCACGCCCACCGGCGACGTCGCCGGCACGGTGAGCAAGGCCGGCTGGCACCACCGGGCGTGGGAGGCCATCGCCGGCGACCCGGCCAAACGGCACTACCACCCCATCCCCGTCGAGCCGATCGGGGATGAGCCCGGCCGTAGCAGCGCCGACGGGTACTGGCGCACCCGCAACGCCGCCGCGCTGGCAGTCGCCCGCTGGCATGACCCGGGCCTCGACACGGGCCCGGCGCTACGCCGGTGAGGCGCCGGCGGATTCACGTACAAGATCCCGCGAAGAGACAGCGAGAGGGGACGTGACATGTGCCGAGCCAAGGACCACGGCGGCCGCCGATGCCCCGGCGGCCACAGCACCACCCGCGAGGCGCAGACTGCCCGCCAGCGGTTATGCCGCGCCCGCAAGGCCCTGGCCGCCGCCGAAGCCGGCGGGGCCCCTGAGGCGATCCGATCCGCTCGCGAGCGGGTTCAGCAGGCCGAACAGGCCGTCACCACGGTCAGGACCAGCCGACAACCGCCCGGCGGTGCCGGTGACGTGCGTCCGCACGAAGGGGACGTGACACCCGCTCCCGCCCCCGCTCCCGCCGCCAAGCGCGAGCGTGACGGCATCCCCACGCAGACCGCCGAGTCGGCGGCCGCTGACCTGGGTGTCTCTGTCAGCACCGTCCACCGCTGGCTGCGGACTGGAGAGATCCGCAAGCACGGCGTCACCGGCCACAAGGACAGCCGCGGCCGATGGGTCATCACCCTCATCGGCGACGCCCCTTCCCCTCCCCGCGCCGACGTCGAACAGCAGATCCGCGCCGCCTATGACCTGCTTGCCCGTCGGCCCGGCGCCTGGGTCGGCCTGGCCGGCGTGCGCGAGCTCGTGGACGCGCCTCGCGACCAGGTGGACGACGTGCTGCGCCGGCTGGAGCGGAGGCCGGACGTGAACATGGTGCCGGAGTCGAACCAGAAGACGCTCAGGCAGGAGGACCGCGAGGCCGCGATCACCATCGGAGCCCAGGACAAGCACCTCATCTGGTTCGACCCGCAGCCTGCTCTGCAGGACCTGCCCACGGCGAACGACGCGCGCCGATCCCCATGATCGTCTGAGGGCTGTGCGTCCTCGCCGGGACGAGGACCAGCGATCACCCCAGCCGAGGCCGACGCCGGTGGCCTCGCCATGTGGTTCGCCACGCTCGGGGCAGCGCGACCGCATGCCCTGATCAATGGGCTGGGTGGGGCGCCACCCGCTCATCTCTTCACGTACAGATCGCTGTAGATCATCAGATGCTCGATCCCGCGCAACGTCTCATGGCACACGTACGCGGCCCACTTCCCCGCCCCGACCCCCTCCTGCCCGATCTGGTTGCACCAGGCGCTGGTGCCGAAGTAGGAGTTCTCATACACATAGCCCGCCGGCGGCGCCCAGGGCGCGGAGGCGGCGGCGGGGCCGGCGGTGAGGACGGGACCGGTCAGCGCGAGGGCGGCGACGGCGGCGAGGCGGTTGATGCTGCGCATGTGGTGCTCCCTTTCAGCAGGTCAGGAGGGGTCGGCGGCGAGACGGGGCTCCCGCGGCCGTCAGAGGGTGAAGCCGAGCGTCCCGACGAACCGGGCGGGCTCGAGCAGGGCGTTGCGGCCGATGCCCGCGGCCGCCAGGTCGATCGGCCGCAGCCGGGTCTGCATGCCCGCGGTGGCCAGCAGCCGGTCCAGCAGGTGCCAGCCCGCGAACGACGTGGCCCGCTCGGCCAGGTCGGCGTCCGCGGTGACGCCGCTGTCGCGGTAGCCCTGCCAGAAGGCCGAGATCAGGGGACGCACCGCGGCGATCTCGGCGGCGCCGCGCTCCAGGATCAGCTCGCGGGTGAGGGTCACGCCGGGCCCGTAGACCTTGTCCACGTCGGAGTTGATCTTCCGGATGGCGTGGTGCAGCCACTCCCCGGCGAAGGCGCCGACGTCGCGGGCGGGGTCGGCGACCCGGGCCTCCTCCCAGTCGACGACGTGCAGCCGGTCGTCGTGCAGCAGGAACTGGTCCAGCCGCAGGTCACCGTGGCAGGTGCGCGGCCGTACGGACTGCTCGCGCTCGCGCAGCGCCTCCAGGGCGGTGATGAGCGGCCGGTCGTTCTGCAGCAGCGTCCAGTAGTGCAGCTCGGCCACGCGCGCGGCGGAGAACAGGCTGAGCGGCAGCGCGTGCAGGGCCCAGGTGGGCGGCAGCGGGTGCGCGGAGCGGTCGGCGGTCAGCGGGAGCCGGTGCAGGGCGCCGATGGCGCGGCCGCAGCGGCGGGCCAGGCCGGCGTCGAACTCGCCCTTGGTGGCGAGGCTGTTGCCGGCCAGGCCGTGCTCGAGCCATTCGAAGACCAGCAGCCGGTGCTCCTCGTCGTGGCCGAGCAGGGGCGGGCAGCGCAGGTCGTCCGTGTCGCCGGCGGAGATGGCCCGCTGCAGGTCCAGGACGCGGCGGAAGCGGATCAGCGCCTCCTCGCGGTCGCCGTCGAGGCGCTTGACGAACACCCGCGCGCCGCTGCTCGTGCGCCCGGCCCAGTTGTTGTTGCGGCCGGCGAAGGATTCGAGGCTCTCCTGCGTCAGCGTTCCCAGCCCGAGCCGATGCAGCAGGTCGTTGACCTGGGGCGCATCGTCCAGAGAGGAGGCGCGCAGCCGCTCTTTCGGAAGAAGGGCAGTAGTCGACATATCGAGATGATGCCAGGGCGGCGCCTTTTATCTGCGGAAAGAGGCACCAAGCGGACGGCCAATGACACCAAGGTGACAAACGCTTGCGGCGGCTTCTGCGCGCCGGTCACTATTGAGCCATCCGAACGGCACAGCGGTTCGGCGGAAACGAGAAAACAAAGAGCACTTCACATAGAGGAGAATAAGATGGCTGAGAAGGACCTGGTCGACGGTTTCGAGAACTACACCGACCCCGAGGAGCTCGCCTTCGACGAGAACGGCGAGGAGGAGAGCCCCAGCACCCCGTGGTGCATCGCGAGCATCGTGATCACCGCCTCGGCCGGCTGCTGACCCGGGTCCCGGCCTTCCTTACTCCTTGAGACTGTGCCCGCCGTCACCACTGGGTGGCGGCGGGCACAGTTCTTTTTCCTGCCGCCGCACAGCGCCCGGAGAGTGGCGCGATGGTGCCATTCTTTTGCCAGCGGTTCCTTTTTCCGCCCATGATTGATTGATCCATAGGTTTCGTTTTTCCGGGGTCACCCCGCCCCTCTTCATATGGGAGAAGAAGATGGCGAAGAAGCAGCCGGCCGATGGTCACGAGGTCCGCCTGGAACCGCGGTGCGCCCATGCCGGCGCCGACGCCTTGCCGGCCGGCAGCTGAGAGGGGGGTCCTCGTCATGGACGGCAACAGCACGGCGGCGCTGGCCGATGCTCCTGCGCTGGCCCCGCAGCTGCGATCGCTCATCGAGGCGGTGGACCTCGCCCCTGACGGGCTGAGCGCCCGGGTGGGCGAGCGGACGGTCGAGGTGGACAGCCCGCGCGCGCTCTGGCCGGCGCTGGGGACGGCCATGTACGAGGTCTTCCACAGCGGCCACCGGCACGATCCCGGCGCGCGCCCGGGGATGCGGGACCCGGACCTGGAGCGGGAGCTGACCGCCGGGGTGCCGCACCGGTTCACCACCGCCCTGGCCAAGGTGCACGCCCCGGCCCCCGACTGGGTCGTCGAGCTGCTCGACGTCAGGGTGCGGGTGCCGGCGGACCGGGTGGTGGCCGTGGAGGACGGCGGCCTGGCGGTGGTGCGGGCGGATGCGATCAGGCCGGCGCTGTCGCCGGGCTTCTTCCTGTGCGACGGCTCGGCCGGGACGGTGCTGGGCGCCGGCCCGATCCTGCGGCTGTACGTGCACCTGGCCGGCCCCGCCTTCACCCCGCCGGCCTGGGCGGGCGCGCTGGCGGCGCTGGAGGAGGCGCAGGTGCCCTACCGGGCCAAGGCGTTCTCCAACCCCGCCGGGTACCCGCGCCGCGACGCCATGGTGTTCTACCTGGAGGAGCAGGGCTGGCCGGCGCTGGAATCGCTGGTGGCGGCCGTCTCGGCGTTCCCCGGCCGGGTGGACGACACCTCGCGCTTCGCCCGGCGGGTCGGGCCCGGCCTGGCCGTCGCGTGGGATCCCGCCGACGACCGGCCGGGGATGCGGCGGCTGAGCTTCGGCGAGCACCGCGCCAGGATCCTGGCGCAGGGGCTGCTGGCCGGCGGCGATCCCGCCGGGGCGGTCGCCGGAGCCTTCGCCGCGGCCGGCATCGATCCCGCCGAGCCGTTCCGCAACCGCACCTCGCCGCGCTTACGGATCGGCGGTGTGCCGCTGTGAGCCGCTCCTCGGTCATCGTCCCGCACCAGCCCGGCGGGATCGGCGAGGTCGTGCCGTACGCCGACCTGGTCAAGCGGGGCCTGGCCGCGCGGTTGTGGCTGGGGCAGTCGCTGCGGCTGGAGACCCACACGGTCCTGGCCTACCTGGCGGGCAGCGGCTACCGCGTCCCCGTGGGCACGTCGGTGGCGCTGATGGCGCTGCGCCATCCCGCCGAGGCCGCGGCGCAGGCGCGGTCGCTGGCCCTGCTCACCGGGCATCGCCTGGTGGCGGGGTTCGGCGCCGCCTACCCGGCGCTGGTCGCCCAGCTCACCGGCGCCGCCCCGGCGCGGCCGGCGACGGCCGCGGGCGAGTACCTGGCGGCGGTCCGCACGCTGCTGGACGGCGGGGACGTGCGCGGCTTCGCCCTGCCGCCGCTGCGGCACCCGCCGGTGGAGGTGGGGGCGGGGGTGCTGCGGCCGGGCATGGCCCGGGCCGCCGCCACGTGCGCGGACGCCGCCGTCACCTGGCTGACCCCGCCGTCCTACATCCGGGACGTCCTGGCCCCCGCGCTGGGGGCGGGGCCGCGGATCGTCACCGTGGTGCACGCCGCCGTCACGCGGCCCGGGCGCGACCCCGCGCACCTGGCCCGGCTCGCGGCCGGCGCCCATCTGCGGGCGGCGCACTACACCGGCATGCTGCGCGCGGCGGGCCTCGACGTCGACCCGGCCGACCCGGACGCCGGTGCGCGGGCGCTGGTCGGCTCGGGCCTGTTCGTCACCGGCGGCCCCGAGGAGATCGCCGGGCGGCTGGCGGCCTACCACGCGGCGGGGGTGGACGAGGTGGTCGTCAACACCGCCGGCGTCTGGCTCGCGGAGGGGCCGAAGGCCGCCGTCCGCGACGCCGAAGAGATCCTTACCTGCCTGGGGAGAGGCGATGCCACGCACTGATCTCACCCATCCTGTCTTCTCCGGCGAGCGGCTGCTCCTCATCGTGACCGGCGCGCTGTCGGCGGCCTTCCTGCCCGGCTGGCTGTCGTGGCTGCGCGCGGGCTACCCGGAGCTGGAGATTCGGCCGGTCGTCACGCGCAGCGCCCAGCGGTTCATCACCCTGGACGCGCTGAGCACGCTGTGCGGCCAGCCGGCCATGTCCGACGAGTGGCCCGCCCACGTCACCAAGGGGGCGCCGCACGTGGAGCTCAGCCTCTGGCCGGACACCGTCCTGGTCTACCCGGCCGGCCTGCACTTCCTGGCCAGGCTGGCGCTCGGGCTGGGCGACACCCCGGCGATCCTGGCGCTGCAGTGCACGCCGGCGCCGATCGGGATCGCGCCGTCGCTGCCGCCGCACGGGCTGACCAGCCCGGCCTACCTGGGTCACAAACGGCTGCTCGAGCAGCGGCCGAACATCGTCATCGCCTCGCCGAAGGCGGGGTTCAGCGTCTCGACCGGCCAGATGGACGCCTCGGTGGCCGCGCCGATGCCCGTCCTGCTGGGCCTGGTCGAGCGGCTGCGGCACCAGATGAGCCCGTCCTCGCGTCCCGGCATCACGGAGTCCTCATGACGACCACCCTCACACCGCTGCACGAATTCGGCACCGCCTCCGTCCACACCTCGATCTACCGCAACGGCGCCGAGTACACCTGGGTGCGCCGCCCCGGCGCGGCCTACCCGGTGCCGCTGCCGGCGCTGTCGGCGGACCTGCGGGCGCTGCTGGGCTCGGTCCATCCGGCGCTGCGGCTGCCCGACGTCGACGGCAGCATGTACTACAGCGCCGACGGCACGCTGCCGGCGGCGAGCTGGCTGGCCTTCGACGAGGACCTGGTGCGGCCCATGCTCCAGGACGCGCTGCGCCAGGCCGGGGCGGCGCTGGCGGCCCTGCACGCGCTGCCGCCGCCCGGGGAGGTCCGCCGCCGCCATCCGGGGCCCGCCCGGCTGGCCGCCTGGCTGCGCGGCCGCTGTGAGAGCCCCGCCTCCGGCCGGCTGCGCGAGCACGCACTGGCCCGGCTGGGCGGATCGCGCTGGGAGCGGCTGCAGGCGATCTGCGCGGACCTGGGGGCGGCGCCGGCCGGGAGCCTGCTGCACGGCGCGGCGAGCATGGCGCTGATCGTCCCGGTCAAGGGCGGCGGCGGCAACCTGCTGGCCGGCGAGGACCTGTCCCGGGGGCCGTGGTGGCTCGACCTCGGCTGGCTCGTGGCCGAGCTCGTCGAGCTGCACCAGGCGGTGCTGGCGGGCATCGCGCCCGCGCTGGAGTTCTCCTACCGCGGCCTGGCCGCGGCGCTGCTGGACGGCTACGGCCGCGTCCCCGACGTGGACAGGCTCGGCGCCCTGGCGGTGCTGCGGGTACTCACCCACGCGCGCGACTACGCCGCCTACATCGGCTGGGACGACCAGCTCCACCGCTACGTGGACATCGTCGCCGGCCTGTTCGATCAGCGACTCGGGACGGAGGCGGCCAGGGCGATCGTCTGGCCGGCCGCCCCGGAAAGTGACGGATGACATGCTCGCCACCCCCTATCCGCCCGCCCACCGGCTCGACCTCGTGGAGGAGATCCACGGGGTCCCCGTCGCCGACCCCTACCGGTGGCTGGAGGACCCCGCCGACCCCGACACCAAGGAGTGGCTGGCCGCCCAGGAGGCCCGCTACGAGGAGCACGCGGCCGACTTCTGCGGCCGTGAGCGGTTCCGCCGGCGGGCCGGCGAGCTGCACAGGACCGGGTTCGCGGGGCCGCCCTCCTGGCACGGCGAGCGGGCCTTCTTCATGCGGCAGAGCGAGCACCAGGAGTACATGGTGCTGTACGTGACCGGGGCCGACGGCGCCGAGCGCGCGCTGCTCGACCCGCACGCCCTGGACCCGGCCGGCAGGACCGTCATCGACTCCTGGCAGCCGTCCGCGGACGGCCGCCTGCTGGCCTACCAGCTGTCGGCGGGCGGCACGGAGGAGTCCTCGCTGTTCGTCCTGGACGTCGAGACGGGCGAGCTGCTCGACGGCCCCATCGACCGGACCCGGTACTCGCCCGTCGCCTGGCTGGCCGACGGCAGCGCCTTCTACTACGTGCGCCGCCACGCCACCGGCAAGGCGGTCCACCTGCACCGCCTCGGCTCCGACCCCGAGCGGGACCCGCTGGTCCTCGGCGCCGGCCGGGACGCCACCACGCACTACCGGCTCAACGTCACCGGCGGCGGGCGGTGGCTGACCGTCGCCGCGTCGCTGGGCACCGCGCCCGGCAACGACCTGTGGCTGGCCGACCTGTCCGCCGCGCCGCCGCACGCCCCCGAGCTGCGGGTGGTGCAGGAGGGCGTGGACGCCCACACCGCGCTGCGGGTCGGCCCGGACGGGCGCGCGTACCTGATGACCGACCGGGACGCCCCGCGCGGCCGGATCGTCACCGCCGAGCTGTCCGACCTGCGCTACGAGTCCTGGCGGGACCTGGTGCCCGAGGACGAGCGGGCGGTGCTGTCGGACTTCGTGTTCCTGGACGGCACGCTCCTGGTGGCCAGGACCCGGCACACGGTCAGCGAGCTGACCCGGCACGACGCGCGCACCGGGCAGGTGCTCGGCCCGGTCCCGCTGCCGGGCATCGGCACCGCCGCCTCGCTGTCGGCCCGGCCCGAGGGCGGCCCGCAGGCGTGGTTCGTCTACACCGACGACGTCACCCCCGTCTCGGTGTGGCGCTACGACGAGCGCGACGGCCGGACCACGCCGTGGGCGGCGGCCGGCCGGGCCCGCCCGCCGGAGGTGGTCAGCCGGCTGGTGGAGTTCGCCTCCAAGGACGGCACCACCGTGCGGATGCGGGTGCTGGCCCCGCCCGGCGGCGGGCGGCCGCGGCCGTGCATCCTGAGCGGCTACGGCGGGTTCGGCCGCTCCATGGCGCCCGGCTTCTCGGCCCAGGCGCTGGCCTGGGTGGAGGCGGGCGGCGTGTACGCGATCGCGCAGCTGCGCGGCGGCGGCGAGGAGGGCGAGCAGTGGCACCGCGCCGGCATGGGCGCCGGCAAGCAGAACTCCTTCGACGACTTCCACGCCGCGGCCGAGACGCTCATCGCCGGCGGCTGGACCACCCCGGACCAGCTGGCCATCGTGGGCGGCTCCAACGGCGGGCTGCTGGTCGGCGCGGCGCTCACCCAGCGGCCCGAGCTCTACGCGGCGGCGGTGTGCTCGGCCCCGCTGCTCGACATGGTCCGCTACGAGAACTCCGGGCTGGGGCCGGCGTGGCGGGCGGAGTACGGCTCGGCCGCCGACCCGCGGGAGTTCGCGTGGCTGTACGGCTACTCCCCCTACCACCGGGTCCGCGCCGGGGTCGCCTACCCGGCGACGCTGCTGACCGTCTCCGACGCCGACACCCGGGTGGATCCGGCGCACGCCCGCAAGATGTGCGCGGCGCTGCAGTGGGGGACGGTCTCGGTGGACGACACCATCCCCGTGCTGCTGCGGGTGGAGCACGGCACGGGGCACGGCAACCGGGCCGCCGCCCACGCGGTCGACCTCATCGCCGACACCTTGTCCTTCTGTGCCACCTATACGGGGCTCGCCATGGACTGAACGTTTTCGCAGGTCACCGAGAGGCGCGCGGAGATTGCGGTGGATTTCCCCGTCCACTTGTTGTCACGTGGCACGTCCTGCCTCCCTCAGTGAGGGGCCCGGATCCTATCTTTTCAATCGCCACCGGAAAGATCAGCCGGAAACCCGCACCGGGAAGGAAATTGTCATGAACGTGTCCCGCCGCCTTGCCACGACGTTCTTCGCCTTTTTCGCCGCGGCCGCTATCGCCTCGTCCCTGCCCTCTTTCGCCCAGTCCGCGCAGGCGTCCGTGGCATTTGACGGCGACTCCTGGACCGTGACGCCGGGCGTCACCGTCCAGCAGCCGGGCGGCGACCCCGGGACCACCACCGGCGGCCCCTGGACCGAAAACTGACGGCTGGACCGCGAAGAGCTGCTGAACCCCCTGGAGACACCATCACGAACCCGACGCGCCATAAGGCCTCATCTCCAAATGAAAGAGAGCCAGAACCGAATCCGGTTCCGGCTCTCTTTCATTTGATCCAGCCGCGTTTGGAGGCCATGACGCCGGCGGCGAAGCGGGTCTCCGCGGAGAGCATCTCCATGATCGTGGAGATGTGGCGGCGGACGGTGCGCAGGCTCATCCCGGTGCGGTTGGCGATCGACTCGTCCTTCAGCCCCAGGGCCATCATCCCGACCAGCTGCAGCTGCAGCTCGCTGGGCCCGCTGTGGGCGGCGGGCGCCGGGACGGCCTCGGCCCCGGCCGGGGAGGCGACCGGCGTGGCCCTGGCCCACAGCAGCTCGAAGTACTGCCGCAGCGCCTTGACGATGATGGGCGCCTTGACCAGGGCGACCCCGCTGGCGCCGCTGGGGGTCAGCGGCAGCATCGCGACCTCCTCGTCGACGAGCTGCATCTTCATCGGCAGGTTGCGCATGATCCGCACCTCCTCGCCCTCGAGGATGGAGCTCTGGATCACGTAGTAGCCGACCTCGTTGTCGAAGTACTCGGTGGAGTAGACCGCCCGGCAGCGGACGTTGCGCGAGATCACGCTGCGCGGCGGCGGGGCCGAGCTCTCCTTGCGCAGCGGCGTGTTGAAGCGCCAGGTGTGCAGGCCCAGGAAGTCGGACTGGGCCGAGTTGATGAGGGACAGCGACAGGGAGTGGATCTCCTCCTTGTCGGTCACGATCCGGATGCCCTCCTCCGGGGCCTGCTCGATGGCCCGCTGGGAGAAGATCCGCTGGATGTCGTTGAGCCGGCTGTAGGCCGCGGCGAGCTGATCGCTGGAGTCGATCAGCTGCCGCTGCAGATCGTGGATGATGTCCCGGAAGGCCAGGGTGGGATCGGTGGGCCGGATCGCGGTCGAGGAGCTGTAGACCACCCGGTGGACGAGGCCGCGGCTGATCAGCTCCTCCAGCGAGACGGGCGAGCCCGCGCGTTCGGCCGCCTCCGATTCGGAACATTCACCGTGGCTGAGAAAAGCCGCGTAGCTGTTGGCGAGCCGCTCGGGGAGCAGTCCGCTCAGCAGGTCCCCCATCTCGATCGCGGCGCTCTCGTTGTGCTCTTTGGTCCGCGCATTTTCCGTCACAGATCCCCCGCTGAGCCCTAAGTGCGACAGTGACCAGCGCGGGCACTATAACACCGCCATTGGCGAACATTTATCTGGTAGCCGTACGTAACGGTAGTATCTCTGTCCGTAATGGGTGTGCCTCTTGTTGCCATCCGGCATCTTCTCCCTCTTCCGGAAAAGCCGCACGGCCTAATGTGCGAATCGCCAAGCCGTGTCGTACCCGTCAGCCCGGGGCATTCGCCGCCGACCGGGACACCGGTGCCGGGTAAGCGCGCCTGCCGGAAAGAAAACGCAAAGGAGAAAGCACGTGCAAGCACCCCTAGCGGTAATCGGGAGCGGATTCCTCCGGTCGGCGCTCCTTCAGCAGCTCGCCGTCTGCTCGCCGGGCAGCACCGTCCGGGTGCTGAGCCCCGTCGTGCCGGAGCAGGTGCCCGGCCTGCGCCTGGAGTACGTGCGCGGGCACATCACCGACCAGGACGCCCTCTACGCGGCCGTCACGGGCGCCGAGACCGTCATCCACCTCGGCACCGAGACGACCGTCCCGCACCGCAGGCACCGCGGCGCCGGCCTCTACACGATCAACGCCCGGGGCACCGCCGCCCTCACCTCGGCCGCGATCACCAAGGACTGCCGCCATCTCATCTACTGCTCCGGCGCCGAGGTGTACGGCGACGGGCCGGGCCGGCTGCTGGACGAGGACGACCCCCTGGCCCCGCAGAGCCGCGCGGCCCGGGCCAAGATCGTGGGCGAGCGCATCGTCGAGCAGTTCGGGCTGCTGCCCGGCAAGGCGACCACCGTCATCCGGCCCTTCGGCGTCTACGGCCCCGGCCAGCCCGGCAGGTCCGTGTTCGGGAAGATCATGTCCGCCGCGCTGTCCGGCCGTCCCATCGTCCTGCCCGACGGCGGCACCCAGCTGCGCAACTTCACCTACGTCGACGACGTCGCCCAGGGCATCATCGCCGCGATGCGCCGCACCAACGAGGCCACCGCCCCGCGCGCCTGCTACAACATCGCCTCGGTGGAGACCGTCAGCATCCGCGACGCCGCCCTGCTGGCCATCGACCTGATCGGCAGCGCCAGCGTCGTCACCGCGCCCCGGCCGTCCTCTCGCCGCAAGCCCCAGGACCGGCCCGTCGCCGTCCAGATCCCCTCCACCGAACGGGCCTTCACCGAGCTCGGCTTCCGCCCGCTCACCCTGCTCACCGAGGGCCTCTCCCGTTGCTTCATGCACAGCCGGGTACAGGCCCCGGGCAGAGCGCTGGCATATGCCTGACAGGTGGCAGGTAGTTCCTCCCCTGTCCCCGCTTCTCGTCTTACCGTCTCAGATCCAGGAGGTGAAACGGTGAATCTCTCCCCGACGGAGCTGACGTCGCAGCTGGCCGAGCGGCTGCCCATCCGGCACAGCCCCGGCGTCTCCGACGCCCTCGCCCTGGCCGGGGCCGAGCTGGCCAGGCTCGGGCTCGACCACGACGTCCGCCCGTATGGCGACGCGCAGCAGATCACCGCCACCCACGCGTTCTCCGCCGCCGGCCCGCACGTCATCGTGAACGCGCACATCGACATCGAGCCGTTCCTCTACGACCACGCCGCCACGCCGGCGCCCCGGGAACCGGGCCGCGTGTACGGGCCCGGCACCAGCGACATGCTCGGCGGGATCGCGGCGACGATCGGCGTCCTGCGCGGGCTCAGCACGCGCGACGACCTGATGGGACGGATCACCGTTCAGCTCGTCGTCGGCGCCCACCAGGGCGGCGCCGGCACCACCGCCCTGCTCTCCGGGCACGACCTGCCCGCGGCCGACCTGGCCGTCATCCCCGAGCCCACCGGCGGGCACGTGTGCACCGCCGCCTACGGCCTGGCCCGCTACCAGCTGCGCTCGACCGGCGAGGCCGGCACCATGGCCATGGCCACCGACCGGACCAACGCCGCCACCCACGCCGCCACCGCGCTGCTCGCCCTCAACGCCGCCGACCAGGAGCTGCGCCGCCTCTACCCCACCCGCCAGCAGTTCCGCTACGTGCTGCCCGGCCTGCTGCACGCCGGCCACGACGCGGCCGAGCCCGCCGCCGGCGCCGTGGTCGAGTTCGCCGTCGCCCTCCCGCCGCTGCTGCCCCACGAGGTGGCACTCGACGTGGTCCGGCGCCACCTGAGCGACCGCTTCGAGGCCGGCGGCTTCCCGCTGCCCTCCTGGGAGAGCGGCCACCCCCGCTTCCCCGCCACCGACCTGGGCCACCGCGCGTTCGCCGAGGTGCTGCGCACCGTCAACCCCGCCCTGGGCTGGTGCCAGTACCCCTGCCCCAGCGACGCCCGGGCCTTCCAGGACGCCGGCGTCGCCGTGGTCCTGTACGGGCCGGGCGAGCTGTCCCGCACCAGGCGGCCCGGCGAGTACGTCGAGGCCGGCGAGCTGGAGGAGTTCGCCGGCACCCTCGGCTCGGCACTGGCGCGCTGGCTGACCACGACGGAGGCCAGGCGATGAACGGGGAGGTGCGCGCGGCACAGGTCTACACGATCCTGCAGACCGGCCGGGGCCGGCGGGCCGAGGAGATCGCCCAGGTGCTCGGCGGCGAGCCCGGCAGCGTGGAGCGCTGCCTGCGGCTGCTGGCCGACCTCGGCCTGCTGCACTACGACAGCGACGGCAGGTTCACGGTCGCCCATCCGGAAACGGGCATGTCCATCCTGCTCTCCCGGGCACAGGCGCAGCTGGCCCCGCCCCCGGCCGGCACGCCCGGCCCGGCGGCGCCGGACGGACCGGCGAGCGCCGCAGCGAACGCGGGCACCGCCATCTCCGCCCGGGAATGGCAGGTACTGCAGTTGCTAGCCCAAGGCTGTACCGACGAAATGGTCGCCCGCAACTTAGACGTCTCACTGCGCACCGTCCGGAGGGTCACCGCCGACCTGATGAACCGGCTCGGCGCGCGAAGCCGGTTCCAGGCGGGCCTGAAGGCCTCCCGCCTTCTCGCGGAGCGGCCGGCCGACCGCCCCGCCCGTCTGCGTCCACTGCATGTCCGCTCCCATCGCCTCCCAGAGGCACAACGACGTCATCCGGCCATCGCCGCAGCAGGGTGACGGTGACTCCGCAGGTCGCCGAGCCAGCTCACCAGAAACCTTCAAGTGACGCTACGAAGCGCTCGCTGAACACGTCAACGGAAACTGCATCAACCTGCCGCCGCGATCAGGAGGGGCGAAATGAGTGAGGTAATCCGCGTTCTGTTACCCAACGGACTGCGGCTGGTCATGACACCCGACCCGGGCGCCACCATGGTCGGGGTCAGCCTGCACTACGGTGTCGGTTTCCGTTCCGAGCCGGTCGGACGCACCGGGTTCGCCCACCTCTTCGAGCACCTGATGTTCCAGGGCAGCGAGAACGTCGCCCCCGGCGAGCACGGGCGGCTGATCCAGGCCGCCGGCGGCTCCTTCAACGGCTCCACCGGCCCGGACGCGACGAACTTCTACCAGACGGTCCCGCACTCGGCGCTGGAACGGGTCTTCTTCCTGGAGGCCGACCGGATGCGGGCGCCGCGCCTGACCGAGCGCTCGCTGGCGACCCAGCTCGCCGTGGTCAAGGAGGAGATCCGCAAGAACGTCACCGGCAAGCCCTACGGGCGTTTCCCCTGGCCGGTCCTGCCGCAGACGCTCTACCAGAACTTCGCCAACACCCACGACGGCTACGGCGACTTCGCCGACCTCGACAGCGCGACGGCCGCCGACTGCCGGGACTTCTTCGACACCTACTACCACCCCGGCAACTGCGTGCTGTCCGTCTGCGGCGACTTCGACCCCGCCCACCTGGCCGGCCTGGCCGACGCCTACTTCTCCGGCATCCCCGCCCGGCCGCTGCCGGCCGGGCACACCCCCGAGCCGCACCGCGACGGTGAGTACCACCAGGTCCACCTCGACGAGCACGCCCCCGGCCCCGCCCTGGCCCTGGGCTACCGCCTGCCGGACCCGCAGCGCGACCTGACCGGCTACCTGGCGCACATGGTCCTGGGCACCACCCTGGCCGGCGGCGTCAGCGCCCGGCTCAACCGCGCCCTGCTCGAGCACGGCCTCGGCTCGGTCAAGGTCAAGGCCGGGTGCGGGCTCGTCGGCGGGCCGCTGCGCGCCCGCGACCCCGACACCTTCGTGATCAGCGCCTACTACCCCAAGGACCTCGACGAGGAACGCATCATCGCCGTCGTCGACACCGAGCTGGACCGGCTGCGCGCCGACGGCGTCCCCGAGCCGGAGCTGGCCGGAGCGGCCCGCCGCTGCGCCACCCTGTGGAGCCGCGCCCACGGCCGGGTCGGGGAACGGGCCAGGAGCCACGGCCGGCTGGAGTCGCTGTACGGCGCGGCCGAACTCACCGGCGAGCTGCCCGGCCTGCTGGAGCGGCTCACCGCCGAGGACCTGCGGCGGGCCGCGGCCCGGCTGCTCGACGGCGCCCGCGCCCGGGTGACCGTCCGCCCGGTCCCGCCCGCCCGGGAGGCCGGCGTCCCGGTCCGCCCCGCCCGCGACCCCGGCGCGCTCGCCGAGGCCCCCGCCGACCAGCCCGCCCGCCGGGCGCTCGAACCGCCGCCGCTGGGGCCGCTGCAGCCCGTCCAGCCCAGCCCGCTCAGCGACGTCGTCCTCGACAGCGGCCTGCGGGTGGTGGCGGTCCGCTCGCCCGCCGTGCCGCTCATCTCCCTGCGCCTGCGCATCGCCCTGCCGTGCGCGGACGCGGCACAGGCCGCCGCCCAGGCCGTCCTGGGCGCCATGCTGCTGCGCGAGAGCCGCTGCCCGCAGGCGGCCGAGCTGGAGCAGACCGGATGGACCGTGGTGCCGCTGGCCGACACCCGGCAGCTCGTCCTGTCCGGCGACGGGCCCGCGGCCGCGATCGGCGAGGTGCTGCGCATCCTGGCCGGCGCGCTGGCCGACCCCGGCGGGTACGACGACGGCGACGTCGAGACGACCCGCACGCTGATCGCCCGCCAGATCGCCGCCCTGGCCGCCCGGCCCGCGGCCGCCGCCCGTACGGCGCTGCGCCGCAGGCTGCTGGGCGAGCAGGCCGACGAGCACGCCGGCGCGGCGGAGGTGCTGGCCGTCACCGCCGCCGACCTGAAGGACCTGCACGCCGCGCGGATCGCCCCGGCCGCCGCCAGCCTCGTGCTGGTCGGCGATCTCGACCCCGACGGCGTCCTCGGCGAGGTCGCCGAGGCGCTGGCCCCCTGGCGGCGCACCGGCGCCGCCCAGCCCCAGCCGGTCCGGCCGGCGCGCCGCGAGCCCGCCCCGGCGCCGGAGGCCGGGCTGGAGGTGATCGACGACAAGAGCACGGCCCAGACCCACGTGCGCTTCGGCGCCCGCTGGCCCGCCCCCGACCATCCCAGCTTCCCGACCCTGGAGGTGGCCAACGCGGCCTTCGGCGGCTACTTCTCCTCCCGCCTGTCCACCGAGCTGCGCGAGAAGCGCGGCCTGACCTACTCGGCCCGATCGGTGATCGAGCCCGAAGCGGACGGATCGATGCTGCTGGTCAGCTTCGAGGCCAGGAAGGAGGTCGCGGACACCGCGATCACCGAGTTCCACCGCCTCATCGAGAAGCTCGCCGAGAGCCCGTTCGACGTGGCCGAGTTCGAAAGCGCCCGCGACCACCTGGTCGGCCAGTGGCTGGCCGGCGTCGGCAGCCAGGGCGACCTGGCCAACACCATCTCCGGGCGGCTCGCCCTGGGGCTGCCGCCCACCGGCGTGTTCGACTACAGCGAGAAGCTCGCCACGGTGCGCCACGAGGACGTCCGCACCGCGAGCCGGGAACTGCTCGCCCCCGGAGTCTTCACCGGAGTCGCCCTCGGCGACGCCGAAAGCATCCCCACCTACAGGTAAGGCTGAGAAATCCATGATCACACACGAGGTTTCACCAGCGATGATTTCGGACGGCACCCGGGGCGCGCCCGCCATCGAGGTCACTGACCTGCGCCAGAGCTACGGCGACTTCGAGGCCGTGCGCGGCATCTCCTTCCAGGTCCAGCCGGGCGAGCTGTTCGCGCTGCTGGGCACCAACGGCGCCGGCAAGACCACCACCATCGAGGTCCTGGAGGGCTTCTCGGCCCCCACCGGTGGCGCCGTGAAGGTGCTCGGCCACGACCCGTACAAGGAGCGGGCCAAGGTCCGCGCCCGCACCGGCCTGATGCTCCAGGAGGGCGGCTTCTTCGGCGACCTGACCGTGGCCGAGACCGTCCGCTTCTGGCGGGACGTCTCCCCGCGCAAGCCGCACTCGGCCGTGCAGATCCTGGAGCGGGTCGAGCTCGCCGACAAGGCGGGCGTGCGGGTCAGGCAGCTGTCCGGCGGGCAGAAGCGCCGCCTGGACCTGGCCCTGGCCACGCTGGCCCAGCCGCAGGTGCTGTTCCTGGACGAGCCCACCACCGGCATGGACCCCGAGGCGCGCCGCAACACTTGGACCCTCATCCAGGACCTCGTCTCCGCCGGCACCACCGTCCTGCTGACCACCCACTACCTGGAGGAGGCCGAGCAGCTCGCCAGCCGGCTGGCCATCATGCACGCCGGCCGGATCGAGCTGTCCGGCACCGTCGCCGAGGTGGTCGCCGCCCACGGGCACAGCATCCGCTTCCAGCACCCCGCCCAGGTGGCCGTGCGCCACCTGCCCGCCCTGGGCGGCGTCCAGCCCCAGGTGGAGCGGGGCACGGTCGAGTACCGGCTCAGCCCCGACCCCGCCGACACCCAGCAAGCCCTGGCCCGCCTGCTGGCCTGGGCGTCCGAACACCGTCTCGTCCTGACCCGGCTCGAGGTGCGCAGCGCCTCCCTGGAGGACGTCTTCCTGGAGGTGGCTCATGGCGCTTAACCAGCCCCAGCCCCTGTCCTTCGACCCGTCCCAGCTGCTGGGCCACACCTGGAGACTGGCCCGGCTCGACCTGACTCTGCTCTTCCGCAACCGGATGGCGTTCTTCACCGCCATCGCCTTCCCGCTGCTGCTGGGCAGCGTGGCGCTGCTGCTGCGCAGCGGCTACGTCTCCGGCGTCTCCACCGGGCTCTACACCCTGACCGGGATGCTCGCCCTGGCCGGCTTCTTCGTCACGTTCATGCACCTGACCACCGTCTTCACCGTCCGCCGGGAGGAACTGGTCCTCAAGCGCATGCGCGGCAGCGTCCTGTCCGAGGCGGCCATCTTCGCCGGCAGCGGCCTGGCCACCACCCTGGTCTACGTCGTGCAGGCGGCCGTCCTCATCACCCTGAGCATCACCACCCTCGGCGGGCACCTGCCCCGCAACCTGCCGCTGCTGTTCCTCGGCGTGGTCCTGGGCTCGGTCATGTTCGTGCCGCTGGCCGCCGCCCTGTCCGGCGTCACCAAGAGCGGCGAGTCCGCGCAGATCACCGTGCTGCCGGCGATGCTGGTCCTGGCCGCCACCTCCCAGGCCAGCTTCCCGCTGACGGGCATGCCCGAGGTGCTGCAGCGCATCGCCGCCTCCCTGCCGCTGTCCCCCGTCGTGGACGTCATCCGCATCGGCTACTTCGGCCTCGACTTCACCGAGGGCGCCCCGCACCCGGCGGTCGGCTTCGCCGAGTCGTGGGGCGCGGCCGCGCCGCGGCTGCTGCTCATCTGGGCGTGGATCGTCGTCGGGACGCTGATCGCCCGCAAGTACTTCCGCTGGGAGCCCCGTCACGGCTGACGGCCTCCCTCCTGAACGGCTCTTCCCCAAGCTCCTTGACCGTGATCAAGGGTGAGGTTCATATTCCGCGACGACGAAGCTCCGCCGGGACACCGGAGGGGCTTCGTCGCCCGCATCCCCCTTCTGGAGCGAACGATGACCAGCGATGACGACGACTTCGAGTTCGCCTTCCCCCGGTCCTGGGCCCGCCGGGCCCGCGCACACCACTCCTGGGCGCACCAGGCCTGGATCCACCAGCTCTGGGCTCATTCGCCCGGGGCCGGCCGGGCCTGGGCCGGGCGCGGGGTGCGCGTCGGCGACGCCGAGCGCGACGCCGTGGCGGCCGCGCTGCGCGAGCACTACGCCCAGGGGCGGCTCAGCGGCCAGGACCTCGACGAGCGCCTGGCCGCCGTGCTCACCGCGCGGTACGCCGACGACCTGTACCGGGTGACGGCCGATCTGCCCGGATCCGGCGCGCCCGGGGGCGGTGTGCCCGGGTTCGCCGCGGGCGGGCGCAAACGGCGGCACGATCGGCTCGCGCCGTGGCTGATCCTGGCGATCGTGGTCGCCGCGCTGCTCGGTGGCAGGAACCACTATCCCGGGCCGCTGCTGGTCCTCCTGCTGGTGGCGGCGGGCGTCGCCGTGGTGGCGGTGGCGGTGTTCCTCCTGCGCCGGCGTGCCTGAGCAGCGTGCCTGAGCAGCGTGCCTGAGCAGCTTGCCTGAGCAGCTTGCCTGAGCAGCTTGCCTGAGCAGCTTGCCTGAGCAACGCGCCTGAGTCGTGCTCGGGCCGCGTACCTGGACCGCGTCTCTACAGCGCTTGAGCCGTATCTCACAGCGGCTCCGCCCGCCGCCGCAGCGTCGGCCTGCCGACGAGCCGCAGCGCCGCCCGTGCCTCCTCGATCGCCTGCCGGGCTGCCTGCCCGGGCCCATCACCACCGCCACCATGTGCCCCGCCACGTGCCCCGCCAGGTGCACCACGTGCACCATCATGAGCACCGCCGGCACCGCCGGGTGCACCGCCGTTGACGCCACCGGACCCGCCGCCGTTCTCACCGCCGGGTGCACCGGCGAGCCCGCCAGCGGGCCCGTCCGCCACGGCCGCCGGACGAGAACCGCCACCAGAACCACGACCGGAGCCGCGACCGGAGCCGTGCCCACCGCATGCCGCGCAGTCGCCACCCCGGTCCAGGTCCTGACCGTCCTCGCACCGCAGGTTCGCGCACCTGCGCACCCGCAGCACCGTGATCGCCGCCGCGACCGGATCCCCCACCTGCTGACCGGTGGCCACCCACCACGCCCACCGCCGCTCGACGCGCTCGGCGAGCTCGGGCACGCTCCGGCTGACCAGCTCCCGCCGGATCACCTCCAGCACCCGCCCGGAAGCGCCCTCGCCGATGCCCCGGCGCAGATCCTCGGGCAGCCGCCCGAACACGGCGGCCGCAGCCACCGTCGCCGCACGCCCGTCCTCCCCTCCGGCCGGGACGGCCGCGCGGCCCCGCGCCCTACCTACCGGTAGACCGCCTGCGGCGGGATCGCCCCTCTTCCCGGAATCTCTCTTCAGGGAGTCACTGAAGGAATCGGGGGATTGAGAATCCCCTCTCGCGGGATTCTCAATCCCCCCTGGCCGGGACTGAGAATCCCCCCTGCGGCGCAGAGGGGACTTCGAGTCCCCCCTCGATCCCGCGTCCGGACCGGACGGAGAGGACGGACCGGATGAAGGAGACGGGTCCGGCGGGCCCAGCGACTTGGGCCGCCGCTGCGGCGCGGCCTTGCCCTTGTCGCTGCGTGAGGCCCTCGGCGGCGCCGGCCCCAGATCCGGTCGCTCCTGCGGGGTGAGCGGCTTCAGCCCCCGCGCGGCCCGCTCCATGGTCACGTGCTCCATCTGGGCCGCGCTGTACCAGGAATAGGGGATCTGCAGGTCGTACACGTGCGGCCGGTAACGGCGGTCGATGTAGGCGGCCGCGCTCTGATCCCCGGAGGCGATCACCCCGCGCGCCCGCAGCTCCGCCAGCGCCCGCTGGACCGTCTTGACGTCGCACATGGCCGCCTGCGCCAGCGTCTTCTTGGACTTGAAGCCGTTGCACCCGTCGTCGGAGGTCCGCTGCGCCAGCGCGACCAGGACCAATTTCTCGGTCTGCGAGCGCACCGGAGCGTAGTACATCGCCCACTCTTCGGACAGATTGCTCACCTACCGCGCTCCCCCGGACTTCGGAACGCGGTAGCTAACGACGAAACTCGTACTTTCCGGGCAGCGTTGGATACGCTCACGCTATCCCTCCTCAATCGGGCTCAGGAATGGTTGAGGGGGCACGATCCGGCGTAGCGTTCGCCCGCTACTCCGGACGGCGCGGCGGCCTCCTCACAAGGGCCGCCGTTGTCGTATCACCCCCACGGGTCTGTGCGTCGCTCCACGTGACTCTCAGGGCCGTACAAGGGCATCCTGCGCCTGGCCCCCGGGCCGCAGGCATGCGTCAACACCCCGAACGAACCGCATGGATATCGCGACTCCCCGTCATCGCCGACTTCGCATACCAGATCGAAAGGGTTTATAGGCTATCGCTATTCATTACCGGGACAAGAGCGCGCGCTCAAGCGTTTTCGGTCGTTTCCCGGCGCGCCTTTCCGGCATCCGCTCCGGGCCGGAACCAGCAGCATGAGCCCCGGCCGGAAATCGAGCGCGACACCCGCCCGCCCCGCCGACCGCGACGCTGCGCGGTAAACCTTTTCAGTTCCGAAGCGCACTGGAATAACATTCTGTTCCGGGTGGGAAAGCGCGGGGGCCGGAAAGCCGGACCCCTTTTCCCGGAGTCGCACTCGGCGGGCTCGGACGCACCCCCGACCGGATCGCGATCCCACCATCGCCCACGCCTGGCCACAGCTCACGGCGCCGGGCCCTCTCACCTCGAGTCGCCGCCCGGTTCAGAGCACACGACACCCCATGCTTCGCCTGTGCCCTGACCGCCACGTGATCATCTGAGAGAGTGGCCCTGTCCGAAGTACCGGCCCACCGGCTGGGAAGCACACGGAAGAACGGAGCCACCGTGGGAAAGGCCAAGATCCACGTCGTCCTCAATCAGAAGGGCGGCATCGGCAAGTCCACGACGACACTGAACCTCGCCGCTGTCACCGCTGACACCTCCGGCGAGGAGACCGAGACCGCCGTCATCTCCATCGACCCCCAGGACTCCGTCGGCTGGTGGGCTCAGAACGTCCTCGACGCCGGCCGCAGCCTGCCTTTCGACTTCGCCCAGATCGGCGCGGACGACCTCGACGACCTCGACGACCTCCCGGACCTGCCCGGCATCAAGAACGTCTGGGTGGACACCCCCGGCTGGAAGCCGTCGCAGCGTCCCGGTTCCCGCGACCCGTTCGAGGACTCCGGTTTCGGCGAGGCGCTGCGCCGCGTGCTGGCGGTCGCCGACGACGTGATCGTCCCCATCGAGCCCGAATCCCTCGGCTTCGAGCCGACGTACAACACGATCGAAGAGGTCATCAAGCCGCGAGGACTGCCCTACCTGGTGTTCGTCAACAACTGGGAGCCCCGCGACGGCGACAAGGAGAAGGAACAGACGATCGAGTTCATCCAGGCCCACGGCTGGAACCTCGCTCGCACCGTCGTCCGGCACTACAAAGTGCACACCCGCGCGCCCGCTGACGGCCTCGTCGTCACCCAATACCCGCGGAACCGCACCAGCGTGGAAGCCCGCGAGGACTACTACAAGCTGGCCCTGGAATTCGAGCGGATGCGGAACGGCGACTGATGGCGATGACCCCAGTGGCCGGACAGCGCAGAAGCCTCAAAGACCTGAAGGTCGGCAGAACCGCTCAGCAATGGCCGGACAAGGTCCGGCTCTCCGACATGGCCGACAACCCGGACAACCCGCCGGCACGACTGGACCCGGAGAAGCTGGAAGAGCTGGCCTCCAGCATCCGGGAAAGCGGGCTGCTCCAGCGCATCGTCCTGGTACCTCGCGACGTCTGGCTGAAGGCACGGCCCGAGCACGACAAGCCCGTCGGCGAAGGCGGCATCGGTGACAAGCCGTTCGTCATCGGCATGGGGCATCGCCGCCGCCACGCCTGCGAACTGGCCGGCCTCGACGAGGCACCCGTGGACGTGCGTGAGAGCGCCGACAAGGCGCGGCGCGACGCGCTGATCGAGAACATCCAGCGGCTCAACCTGTCCCCCATGCAGGAGGCCCGGCAGATCGAGAAGCTGAAGAGCGAGGAGGAGCTCTCCCAGAACGGGGTGGCCAAAGCCCTGGGCAAGACCCCCGCGTGGGTGTCGCAGCGGCTCAGCCTCCTGGACCTGATCCCGGAGTACCAGCAGGCCGTCGATGCGGGCGGGCTGAAAGTCGAGGACGCCCGGCGCCTCTCCAGGCTGATCCCCGAGCTTCAGATCGCGGTGCACGAGTCCCGGCTGAGCATCGAGGCCGGGATCGAGATCGCGAAGCTGCCCAAGGACGAACAGCGCATGCCCGCGCCTGTCCCCGCCCCACCGCCGCAGCAGCCGCTCCGGGCGGCTCCGGCGGGCGGCGGAGAGCCTGCCGGCGAGGGGCTGACGTCTTCCCGGCCGAAGCCGGGGCAGCAGTCCATGCCCGCTTCCCCTGCGGGAGCTGCCCCGGGCTCCGCCCAGCACGCGAGCTGGGCAGGCGACGAGGCCAGCTTCAACGAGGCGCTGCGATTGGAGCGGGCCGCGAACGAGGTCGGCAACCTGCGCGCTCTGCGGCGGGTCGCGATGCAGCACCCCGAGAAGGCGCGCGCCATCCTGCGCGTGCTCGAGGAGGCTGTCGAAGAGCTGCGCGGGGACCTGCCCTCCAATGCGTAGGCTGCCTACAGGTATTAACGCCGTTAACGGTCGCCCCTGCCTTCCGGCCGGCTATAGGTAGCCTGCCTACAGGTATTAACGCCGTTAACGGCAAGCATGCCGGAAGGCCGTCCTCAGAAGCTGGGGCGGCCTTCCGGCTTTCGGATGGGGGCGGGGCGGCGGGTGGTCAGTGCGTCGGGGTGCTCCGCACCGAGCGTGGCGGGCACCTGGCCCACCGGACCACAGCCATCTCCAGCCGGACCGTTTGCGGCGCGAGAGCGCGACGATCTCTGGCTGTGAGATCGGTCAGTCGAAGAGCTGCTCGACGGTGACGTTCTTGACCCGGTCGTAGCTGTCGACGATCAGGTACCAGTAGTCGTCGTAGGGCACCCGCAAGACCAGAGGGCTGTAGTCGAAGAAGCCGCCGTGGTACTGGTAGTCGTCCTCATCGAGGTACGCCTGGTAGTCGTCGCTGTCCATGAGGGCCACCCGGGCGGTCGAGCCGTTCCAGTCCACCTCGAAGCAGGCGCCGGCCCCAGTTTCTCCGAGGTCCCAGTACAGATGCCTCACACACGATTAGTAACCGGTCATGCACGCCCTGGGAAGTCCTTCGCAGCATGGTAGCCACGGGTCTGCGGTCAACCCGTGGTCCCGTGTTCAGTGGAAGTTCCCTTTTGCAAGGAAACTTGATGCCACCCGGGCCCACCATCGCAAACTGCCACCGATGGGTTCTGATCTACAAGCTCGCGCACTGTGTCGAGGTAGTTCGGCTGCTGCCAGTCAGGGAGGAAGGTGTTGGCGTCCTGGCGAGGAATCATGGTCTTTCCTGAAACGAGGCCTGAACACGCACAGGCGTAGTCATCCCAGACCACGGCGCGACAAGGGGCACCGGCCCGGGGAGAAGTTCCCCGGGCCGACACATGAAGTCCTGCCAAGTGTTCGCAGACACGGCACTCCGCGTTGCCATCTACCGGCGTAGAGCCGCCGGCTGTCCGCTTGTGCATCGTCCAGGCTCGTGTCTCAACAGCCTCCCGGACATGCCGTACGGGGTCCCCTCCGCCGAAGTCGAACCACTCGCCATGCGAACGGAAGATCGCGAAGTATTGATGCAAGTTGGTTTCTAGCTCATGCCCGCCGGGGTGAAACCACAGCACCGCAAGTGGTGCGGGGCACATCCTCTGAATCGCAGCCAGTAGGACACGGGACCACGAACCAGCCGTGATCCCGTGTCTTGGGGAGGGGCGCAGATCAGGGCACCGCGCGGCGTTCTACGCCATCCATGGCACCTACGGCTCCTTGTCCAGGTCAGCCGGATAGTCCTTATCTAGGTCGCGGTGCGACAGGACCTCATAGGTGGCTGTGCTGTCTCGCTGGAGGTCAATGACAAGCTCCACCCGATCGGACGGGATGACCTGCATGGTCACCTCCACAACAGTGCCGGTGGTAGCGGATGTGCTGGTCCGGCAGATCTCTACGACTGGAAGCCGGGTCGTTATCCCCAGAAGGTCTGCCTCTTCCTTGGTGGGCATCCTGGCCCGAGTGATCTCGCACCACGCCAGCGGGCCGTGCCCGGCCGCCTCGATTGCGTCGAGGTAACCACCCGGAGCTCCTTGTGCACGGACCAGCGGGGCAGCCTCGACTACCTCCGGCAGAATCCATGACGTGGACAGGGTGAACGGCGGTTCGTCGGGCACGCTAGTGACTCGCAGCCTGCGGAACATCGGCGTTCCGGGTTCGACACCCAGCAACTCGGCGGCTCGATCGTCGATGGGCGCCTCGCCAGCCACGGGCGGGATGTGGTGGATCCATGTCGGGTCGTTTGGGGACGTGGCGGCGAACGAGTAACCACTGAGCCTGCGACGGTGAACGTGAGTTCCCCGAGTCAGACGCCGTCGTGGCCGGGGTTGCAAGACCACCGTGCCCCGTCGAGGTGTGGACCGGACGATCCCGTCAATCTCCAGTATCCGTATCGCTTGGGCGACTGAGCCTCTAGCTGCGTCGTAGTACTCAGCGAGATCCGTCATGCGAGGGATGTACTCCCCTGGTTGCCACTCCCCGTTCTCAATGCGTTGCCGCAGATCGTCCGCAATATCCCTGTATCGCGCGCTTGCTGCCACCCTGCCCCCCTTCCTCTTGACTTGCGGACGGTGATCTTATCGACACGCCCCTTCATTTGTTCAAGCATATTGACTCCCCTGCAGGCGGCATGCAGCATGTGATTTGTTCAAACAAATCAGAGGCGTCGCCCACGCTAGCAATGTCCGTTTCGAGAAGAGGGACTGCAGGGAGGGGCGCGGGCAGCCGTCGCTGAGCATGCTGCGGGCCCCGGTGTTGCAGCACCGGGGCCCGCGAGAGGTGAGTCGACGCTTGAAGGAGAACCGACTCGTGTCCATCATTGCTGAACTGTCCGCACTCGGCGACCGTCTGATGACCCCCGACGAGGTCGCGCGCCTGTTCCGGGTCCACCCGACCACGGTCACGCGGTGGGCGAAGAGAGGCCACCTCCGCGCGATCCGTACCCCCGGCGGCCTTCACCGGTTTCCCCCGTCCGAGGTCGTCGCCCTGTTGGTAGCAGCGGGGGCGGTGGCCTCATGACGACCACCCCGCACGCACAGAACCCCTCGCCCGCTGAGCAGGCCAAGGCCCTGCTGGCGAACGCGGCCCACAGCGACAACTTCTACGACTCCTTCGGCGCCCACACCCCTCGACTGCACAAGCAGGACGCCGCGACCGCGACGTACGAGACGCAGGCTGCGACTGCGCACGCGATGCTGGGCGTCGTTGACGAGCTCGGAGAGCTGCGCTCGGAGGTGCGCCAGGCGGTCGGCGCTCCCCGCGAGGACCTGTTCCAGCTCGCCAGCGCGCTGCGCGGCCTGGCCGCCGCGCTGACCACGTTCGCCGAGCGCGACGCCGACGTCGCCGACGCGATACGTGCGCTGACCGGCACGCTCGCCGAACGCATGGACGCACAGACCGACCAGGTCCAGGCCGTACGTGATGAAGTCGAGGAAGGGCTGGCCGGCGTGGCCGGCGGGGTCGAGCTGCTGGCCGACCGCCGCCGGAGCCGCTGGCGGTCCCGCCTGCCGTGGCGGCGGCACCGCACGGGTGCGCAGCCCCGCCCCAGCATCACCGAGGTGCGCGAGGCTCTGATGGGCACCGCCGCAGCGAAGGCGATCACGGCGACTGGGGAGAAGGCGCTGGGCCTGCTGGCCGGCCTCGACGCGGCCGGCCAGGACACGACACGGCCCTTGGTCCTGGCCGGTGGGGCGCCCGCCCACCAGGCATGGTGTGTCATCAACCAGCTCGCGGCGCAGGGCCGGTTCCTGCCGGAAGGGCTCCGTGAGCACTGGTCGGTGCGGCCCGCGCAGCAGCAGCTGGAGGAGACGCTGCAGCGGGTGCTCACCACGGGGCTGACGGCGGCCGCCGCGGTGGCCGACCTCCGCGAGGCGGTGACCGGCCTGACGGCCGCGGTCGAGGTGGCCGCCGTCTGCGACGAGCGCGGGCTGCAGCCTCCGGCGCTTCGGCGCCCGGACGCGGCGCCCTCGCTGCCGCCGCTCGACACCGGCACGGTGCTGCCGGTGGTGCCTGCGATCGCCGCAGGGCAGGACGCCCTGGAGCGGCTGGCCCACCTGCGGGAGGTGCTGGCGGACTGGGCGGTGACGCTGCCGGACCACCCGAACCGCTCGGGGCTGCGGCAGGGCCTGGCCGCCACGGTCGACGAGACGTGGGAGGCCACGCACGCCGTCATCGCCAAGGTGGCGGGCTCCAGCGTCTCCACCCCCGTGCAGGACGCCGTGCTGCTGCTGGCGGCAGCGCTGCAGGAGATGGGCCCGGCCGGGGTGCCGTCGATGGAGGCCGTGCGGGCCGTCAGCGACCGGCTCACCGAGCTGCTCAAGGTCGTTGCCGCCGAGTCTGTAGCGGCGCGGGCGGAGGTGGATGCCCGATGAGTGTCACGTCCCCTCTTCCCGGCTCGTTCGACGACGACATCGGCCGCGTCCTGACCGCGATCGAGGCGCGCCTGCTGCTCGACCAGGCCCCGCCTGTACCGGCGCCGCCGCTCCGGCAGCGGGTGGCCGATGAGGAGCCGGTCGAACTCGAGACCGTGACCGCGGCCGCCGTCGAGGCCGACGTCGACCAGAACGTCGAGCCCGAGGACGTCGACCAGGGCGACGACATCGTCGAGGGCGAACTCATGCCCCTCGACGATGACGACGCCGTCGGGGAGACCCAGCTCGTGCGGCGGCTGCGCCGCGAGGTCTCCGAGGCCCGCCGTCTGGTGGATCTGCAGGCCGATGAGGCGCCGCTGCTGGTCGAGAGCAAGAAGGTGCGACGGCGTCGCCTGGCCGTCATCGAGGCGGCCCGGCTGCATGAGCTGGCGCTGGATCCGGTGGCGCTGGCCTACCGCGACGCCCGGGTGCGCCGCGTGACCACGCTGATGGTCGCGATCGGGGTCGTGATCGGGCTGGCTGTCTCCAGCGTCGGTGTGCAGGCGTCGGTGGCCACGGCGCTGATCCTGGAGAAGTTCTCCGCCGCCTGGTGGGCCGCGTTCCTGTACGAGCCCGCCATGAGCATGCCGCTGCTGGGCACGGTCGCGGTGCAGGCCTACTCGGCGATGCGCGGCAAGGTGGTCGACCGCAGATCGCCGGTGGGCAGGAAGATGTTCCGCGTCGAGGCGCTGCTGCTGACGCTGACGCTGATCCTCAACTGCGCGCCGGCGTTCGCGCCGTCGGTGACGTTCAGTCTCCTGACGGTGCTGGTGCATAGCCTGGGCCCGATCGTGGCGGTGACCTCGGTGTGGGTGCTGCCCGCACTGTGGTCGGTGCTGGAGGTGCTGCCCGTACCGGAGGCCCGAACAGGCCGTACTGGAGGCTGTACTGCCCATCAGTACAGGGCAAACGCCGTTCGCCAGTACAGCGCCCCGCCGGCCCGCCAGAGGGTCGACATCGACGCGCTGACCGCCCAGGCACGCGACCTGATCGACGCCGGTCGGCTGTCGCCCGACGCGGGCGTGCACAAGTTCCGCGAGGCACTGGGCTGCGGCGCTGAGCCCGCCAGCAAGGTCAAGAAGGCGATCGCCGCGGCGCAGGCCGGGGGTGCGGCATGAAGCCGACCGTCACCGAGCATCTGACCCTGTTCCCGGCCGACCGGCCCGACGACCGCTTCCTGGGGACGCTCCACTACGACGCGGCCGACCCGTACGCGGTGTCGCTGGCCTACGTCGACCACGGCAGCGAGCTGGCCACGGGTGCCCTGTTCGCCCGCACGCTGCTGGTCGACTACCTCAACTCCGGGCGGTGGATCGGGCCGGACCGGGTCACCTTCGGGCCGCACCCCGAGCCCGGCCACACCGTGGTCACGATCGGGCCTGAGGACCCGAAGGCCGACAGCGGGGACGTGACGCTGTACTGCTCAACGGCGGTGCTGCAGCAGTTCCTCGACCAGACGCTGCGTGAGGTGCCGCTGGGCGGCGAGAACTCATGGATCGACTGGCACGCCGAGGTGGCCATGCTGCTGCCCGAGCGGCAGCGGACGATCGCCGTGCGTCAGGCCGGCGGCATGTTCGACGGGTGGGGCACGGGTGTGCTGACCGCCCACTGGGAGCTGGCCGACACGGTGATCGTCGAGGTGCCCGACGCGGACGGTCGCCTGCTGACCTGGCAGATGAGCAGGGCCGGCTTGGCCTGTCAGGCGGTCGGGGCTCGTTCCGCCGGGGGCGGCTGGTTCCGCCCGGCCGCCGCTCCTGACGGCTGTGACGTCCTGGTGCGCTGCGCTGACGTGTACGCCTTCCTGGCCAGGGTGGGAGGTGCGGCGGCATGAGCATCACCACCATCCCCCCTGCTCAGGCGCTGTCCCACAACGAGCTGCTGATGCTGGCGGCCGCCTACAGCGAGCTGCTGGCCGCGGCCCGCGCGAGCGTGGCGGCCGCCACGCTCGGCGAGGGCGACCCGCTGGTCTACGTGCGCGAGCACCTGGCCGACCACGGCCAGGTGCCGCCCGTCGGCGCCCGGCCGGTGGTGCTGCTGGCGCAGTCGGCCGTCCTGTCGATGCACCGGGCGGAGGTGAGCTGACATGCCGCAGACCCGCTACCCGCAGCTGAAGCAGGCCGCTGAGCTGTGGAGATGCGCCATCTCCGGCCTGGGTGTTGAGGTCCGGCCCGATGTGCCGACGCTGCGCCGGAAGCTGAGCAAACTCACCCTGGCGCCGGGCGTGGTGGATGGCCAGGCGCTGGAGTACTTCGGCTATGGCGCGTGCTGTCTGCTGGCCGGCGCGTTGCACGAGCTGACCGACTGGCCGCTGGCCGTGGCCGTCCACCGGCCCCCCGCCGGCCTGGCTCGGTGGGTCCACATGGGCGTCGCGCCAGCCCCGGGCCGCTTCTTCGACATCCATGGGGATCGGGCCTGGCCGGCGGTGATGGCGCAGTACGCCGACTACGACGTCACGATGATCGGCCACGTCACGCTGGACCAGGCCGTCATGGTCGGCGCGATCGGCGGCGACGGCTGGGACCACCTGTGCGTCCCGGTGGTGGCCGAGACGATCCGCTACTTCGCCGAAGCGCTGGTCGAGCGCCATTTCACCGCTGCCGCCCCGCTGCGGGAGGTGGTGTAGATGGCGACCACGATCACCGTGCCGAACGCCCGCGCCCGCTCATTCGAGGGCATCCCGGCCACGATCGGCGAGGCCCGCGCGTGGGCCCGCGAGGCGCTGCCTCATGGGTGTGGCCGCGTCGATGACGTGGTCCTTGTCGTCAGCGAGCTGGCCACCAACGCCGTCATGCACAGCGCCTCCGGCGCCCCCGGCGGCCGGTACGCGGTGCAGGTCGAGGTGGACCCGGCCGCCCGGTCGGTCGCCGTGACCTGCATCGACATGGGCCCAGCCCTGGTCAAGGCGGTCCGCCCGGACGGCGAGGGCGGGCACGGCCTGGCCCTGGTCCAGGCGGTGGCCGACAGCTACGACGTGCGTCCCGAGCCGACCAGCCGCACCGTGTGCTGCTGGCTGGACTGGGCTGAGCAGAACGGAGGCCCGGCATGAACGGCTGGCGTGTGTGGCTGTGGATGCGGACGGCGGCGCTGGCCGGGTTCGCCGGCTGGGTCGCCCTGCTGGTGGAGACCGCCGGCGTCCTGGAGGCGCTGGGGTTCCTGGCCGTCGTCCTGTTCGCCGTGACGCGGTTCGCCGAGGCCCGCCAGGCCCAGCAGATCGAGCGCCAGGAGGAGCGCGCCCGCCAGGAGCACGTCCGCCTACTGGACGAGGGCTGGTCGGAGGTGACGTGGTGACCCGCGTGACCCGCGTGAAGAGAACCTCCCGCCGCTCCAAGGGCGGTGACGTGCTGCTGGGCCGGCTGGTGGCCGCTGTGGTCCTGTCCTGGGGCGTGTACGTGGTGCTCGACCGGTTCACGGTCGCGCCCGCTGCCCTAGCGCTGTGGCTGTCCGCCGCCGCCGCCCTGACCCTCACCATCCGAGCCGGAAGGAGATGACCTGTGAGCGAGCACCGCGAGCCCGCCACCGTCTACGTCATCACCGGCGCCGGCGCTGAGCCTGTGGAGGACCAGGAGCTGCAGCAGCCCGACCCGTACAAGGTCCTGGCCGAGCTGCTGCGCCCGGTCGTCGGCCTGGGCGTCGTGGTCGTGCCGATCCTCGCGACGACCGGCCTGATCGTCGGGCTGCTGCTGGGCTGGCCGCCGCTGGCGCTGCTGGTGGCGGCCGGGCTGGCGCTGCCGGTCCTGGTCAACCTGGTCGACCTGCTGGGATCGATGCTCGGCTGGCCGCCGCTGTCGTGGACCACCGCCCAGATCGCCGCACGCCGGCGAGCCATCACCTCGAAGGGAGACTCCGACCGATGACTGAGACCACCGCGGCCCCGCCGCCGCTGGATCCGGAGCTGAACGACCCGCGCAAGGGCAAGTCAACCCGCATCCCCGAGCTGTCGACGATCGAGTTCCAGAGCACGTCGGCGCTCAAGAAGTGGGTGGAGGAGTCGCGCCGCCTGTCGGTGAACCACAGCGCTGAGATCGAGTGGGGCGCCGAAGAGATCGAGGCCGTGCTGACCATCACCGGCCAGGGCAACCCGTGGCTGATGGGCCTGGACGTCAAGCGCCGGGCCCGCCGCATCGCCAAGCGCGCCCACCGCGCCGCCGAGCTGCAGCGGGGCAGCGCCGCCGAGCTGGTCAAGCTCTGGCAGGAGTTCCTGGTGCAGTTCGCCCCGGCGCTGAACCCGCAGGGCGAACAGCGCAAGAAGACGTTCGACTTCAAGAGCTAGAGGACGGAGACCCCAAGGCATGGGCCGCAAGACCGCGATCACCAGCCAGGCCGCACCCGCTGAGAAGACCGGCACTGTGGCCTACGACAACGTGTTCACCAGCTTGGGAGCCCGCGCCGTGTCGGCGCTGGCCCCGCACACCGTGCCGTGGATCGCCGGCGGCGCGATGCTCCCGGTCGGCATGGGCACGCATGCCCTGTGGGGCGACCCCGGCACGCTGCCGTGGGTCACCGCGGGCATGACGCTCTCAGGCGTGGCGCTGACCGGCGTGACCTGGATGGTCAGCCGCTACCGCCACGTGCTTGGGCGCGTCCAGTCGACCGGCACCACCGCGGTGGCGTCGGGCTGGCTGCTGGCCGCGACCATCGCCGGCCCGACCTCGCGGCCGACGCTCGACATCGGCCTGTGGCTCGGCGGCACCCTGGCCGCGGCGTGGAACATCCGCAACGTCATCCGCATGAACGAGCCCGGTCAGGGCGAGGCCGGCGCGCTGCCGAGCGGTCCGAGCCTGTTCAAGCGCCTGCTCACCGAGACCGCCGCGCAGGCGGGCCGGGAGATCGGCGGCGTCAAGCAGATCACGCAGGAACGAGCCGCGATCCAGGGCACCGTCGAGCTGGTCGACGGCGACACGGCCGGCGACCTCGCGCGGGCCACGCCGTCCATGGAATCGCTCGCTGGCCTGCCGCCGGGCTCCATCAAGGTCAACGAGAACCCGCGCAACGCCGGCGAGGCCACGGTCATCGTCTCCAACCCGCTGATTCTCGACGACCCGGTGCCGTGGCCTGGCCCGTCCCGGCCGGGCGGCTCGCCGGCGGACCCGCTGCACTGCGGCATGTTCCAGGACGGCTCACCCGCGGAGTTCGTGCTGGTCGGCGCGCACGGCCAGGTGATGGGCATGACCGGCGCAGCCAAGACCACGGCGGGCATGTGGGGCGTGATCGGCGAGTGGATCACCCGTGAGGAGACGGCCACGGCCGTCGTCGACATCACCAAGCAGGGCCAGTCCACCGAGCCGTGCAAGGACGCCCTCCACTACGTGGTGGACAGCAAGGCCAAGGCCCGCAAGTTCTTCAACGACCTGGAGCGCGTCGCACAGAAGCGGCTGGCCCACCTGGCCCAGCGCAGGCTGATCGCCTGGGAGCCGGGCTGCGGCCTGTCCTACCTGCTGGTGTGGATCGAGGAAGCGGCCGACGTCTTCGACAACATCGACATGGACACGTTCGTCAACCTGGCCCGCATGCTTCGCTCGGCGGGCGGCTCGTTTGTCTGGTCGCTGCAGCGTGCCGACCACACGCAGATGCCCACGATCGTCAAGGGCCAGGGCGGCGGCAAGATCTGCTTCGGCGTGGAGTCCCCTCACGACGCCAAGTGGGGCCTGACCGAGGAACAAGAGGATCAGGGCGCCGCGCCCGACAAGTGGAAGGCCCGCCAGCCCGGCATGGCGTACATGGACGTCCAGGGCGTGCCGGCCAGCCACATCGCCCTGCCGATGCGCTGGCACGACTGGGGCCGCACGAACGCCGAGCGCGTCGCGCGGTTCGCGGCGCACTGCGCGAACTACCCGGCCGCCGCGCGGCCGGTCGACCCGATCACCGCCGAGCTGTTCGTGCCGCCCGCGCCGTCCTCAGCGGCCGCGGCCGCCGACGATGAGGAGCTGGACGTGAAGAACGTGCACCGCGAGTACGCCACCCCGGACGACGAACTGGACGGCGCCGACGCCACCCAGCCGCCCGTCGATCCCGAAGCCCCGCTGCAGGAGGTCCAGGACATCCCGCTGGGCGGCGGGCAGAAGATGCCGCCTGAGCAGGCCCGCGCATTCCTGAACGCCGAGCTGGCCAAGTTCGGCGACCGGCCGTTCCGGCCGAAGGACCTCAAGCACGTGCTGCAGGTGACCGGCATGGGCCGCACGTGGGTGCAGAACCAGCTCCGCGCCAAGGTCGATGCGGGCGAGCTGGACCATGACGAGGACGCCGGCGAGTACCGCGTCCCGGTCCTCACCGCCGCCTGACCTCAAGATCATCACGGCCGCGTGCGCGCGAGCCGTGATCGCGGAGCAGCGAGCGTGACAGGGGCGGGGGTGTCACAGCAGGCCATGACAGCAGGAACACACAGGTCAGCAGCCTGTGACACCTGTCATGACACCGCCTGTGACACCGCCGTGACACCCCTGGCGGCCGCACCGTGACACCCCAGCCCGATGTAGCACACCTGACTCCGGAAGGACCTGGAGGACAACATGAGCACCGACAACGACCGACTCGTAGAGATCGACGGCGAGCCCCTCGAACTGCTGCCCAACCTGATCAGCGCAGCCCCGGACGCGTCCGCTCGCGCCTACTCCCGCGCGGCCGCGCTGGGCTGGGCCAGCCGGCTGACCACCGACCGGCACGACCCGCTGGCGGTGCTCCGCAACGCCCAGCCGGTCCTGGAGTTCCTGCAGGCCGCCACCAGCGATGCCGACCTACAGCTGCGCCGCATGGCCGGCAGCCTGCAGTCGGCCAACGACGACGAGCGCGAGCCCGACGACGACGGTGCCGGCTTCGCCCTGCGCGTGGCCGTGCTGTACGGCGCCATGACCGGCGCCGCCTGACACGCAGACGGGCGCGCATCACCGCGGTCATCGACCAAGACACCCGCGGCGGGCGCGCCCGCACAACCCCATCAATCCCGTCAGATCAGAAAGGGCTGAACTCCATCATGACGCACACCACCGTCTCCTTCGCCGAGCTGGCCGTCATCGCCGTGCTGGCCACGCAGATCACCCGCTACGCCGAGCTCGGCGCAGGGGGTGCTCGGTGACCGCCACCCGTCCCAACCCCGGCACCGCCATGGCCGATGCCGTGCTCACCGGCGTCCCCTACGCCTACTACCTCCGAGGTGAGAGGGTCACCACGACCGCCTTCACCACCCGTGAGCCCGGCCTGCTGATTCGCAGCCAGGCCCTCGAACAGGGCGGCGACGCGCTGTGCTGGCTCATCGTGCACTGGCAGGGCGAGGCCATCCAGGGAGCGCACGACTACCCCTCTCCGTGGCAGGCCCTGATCGCGGCCGACCAGCTCGGCGCGCTCGGCGTCGACTGGCGGCAGACCGGCCAGGCCCTCAAAGCCGCCGGCCCGCCGCCGGGACTGTGGGACGCGCTGCTGGAGACACCGCTGATCGGTGACGCCAGCGCGGTCCTCACGGCCGTCACCGGCGACGATGAGGACCGCTTCGACGGCTACGACCAGGTCATGGACCTCCTGGCCGCCGGATGGAGGCCAGAGGCGCTGACCAGCCGCCTGGTTGGGCCTGGCGTCGCGGTTCCGCTGGTGCGGCGGTTGCGGCCGCTGCTGCAGGCGCTGGCCCCGCTGGACGGGCGGCCGCCGTGGTGCGGCCGCTGCCTGCCCGTGGCCCGCCAGCGGGTCGGCGAGCGCGGTTGGCTGGCCCCCTGCCCGCGCTGCCACCCCGCACCCAATGGCGGGGTGGTGCCGGCATGAACGTCACGTCCCCTCAGGACCTGCAGCTGACGCGCCAGATCGACGCGCGCACCGGCATGCCGTGGACCCGCACGCAGACGCGGGTGCTGGGCGAGGCGCAGATCCGCACGTTCGAGGCGCTGTGCCAGGTCCGAGGCCGGCGGCCGCACGAGCTGGCCAGCTACCTGGTCCTGCAGGCGCTGCGCGAGCTCCGCTACGACTCCGAGGTCCAGAAGGTCGTCGCGGAGATCTCCGAGGCGCTGGCCGACCCCGACCGGGGGCCGTGGTGCCGGGTGTGCGGCTGCACCGAGCAGGCCGCCTGCGTCGGCGGCTGCGCCTGGACGCCCGACCCGCTGCTGCTGGGCGACCTGTGCACCGCCTGCCTGCCCCGCGTGACCCGGGCCGTGGGCGAGATCTCCGAGGCCGCGTCGATCGGCGAGCTGCTGGGCTACCTGCCGCACGCCGACGCCGCCGAGCTGATGGCACTGGCCCGCACCTGCCCGGCCGACCACATCGTCCGCTACGCCGTCCGGGGCCGACGCGCTGCTGGAAGGGCTGCG
>NZ_CP084060.1 GCF_020215645.1 Nonomuraea gerenzanensis
CCTGAGCGCGGGCCCAGCGACGGGCGATGCGCGCGGCCCGGACAGCCTGCTCGGGAGTAAGCTCCACAGCCGCGGTTCGACGCTCCAGCTTCCAATAGCCCCAGAACCGGCCCGGTCCATCGCCGGGGGCGGTCCATTCCGCGGGAACGCAGTTCTGGTACTCCTTGGCGGCGAAAGAGCCGTGTTTGATGAAGTAGACCGCCGTGCGCTTGGGGTCGGCCGCCTTCATGCCCTCCTGGAAGTCCACCCGCGTTCCGGCGCCGAGGTGCTTGGATCGTTCGGTCCGACCTTCGGTCATCGGCGGCCACGATGTCGGCCCAGACCGCTGACAGCCACTGAGCGAAGGGCAGCCCGGCCCCAACGCGCGAGTCAGCCCGAGCGCGGCCGTCAGGAACACGCGCGGTGCCGTGCGGGGGGACCATGAGCAGGTGGAAGTGCGGTGCACCCCTCCTCTGAAACTCCAGCTTCCAGATCGCCACCAGGTCTTCGCCGTGCCAGCAGTCGCGGCCCTCAGCGTGCCTGCGGTGGCCGGGCCCTCCAGAGTCGGGGCAGGGGGCGTAGCGGCCCCACGCGCGCTTGTAGCGCTTCCTGAGGGCGTCCAAGTGCTCTTTGACGACCTTGCCGTTGGGTGCCACAGCCAGCCAGTCAGTCGGGTACGTCAGCGTGACCATGGCCGGGAGCCTGGTTGGGTCTCCGAGCATGGGCCGGTAATCCAGCTCGCAGAAGGCGCGCACCATGTTTGCCCGGCTCTTGCGCGACCATCCGGTGATCTCCCGGCAGGGGATCGGCTCGGGAGGACGCTCACCGCGCGCCAGGTAGGTCGCTGCCACATCGGCGTCGAGCTGTCGGGAGTGTAGGGCCCGCTCATAGCGGCGATCACGGCGAGCAAGGTCGGGGGCCTCGATGGCGAAAGCGCCGGCCGCGATGACGACACGCGGGCGAGGGCCCTCCTCGCCCTGCCACGGCGGCCTCGCGTCAAACAGGCTCGCGGCCAGGTCAAGCCCTTCCGGGCTAGGGAATCGCGGCGTCCAAAGAACGAGCCCCGGCGTGTCGGGGACGGTAGCGGCCTGCACATGTGCCAGGCCATGAGCTACGCTGCTCACTGACGTTGGTTCCGTTCGTCTCTGTCCAGGAGAGTCGGACCACTGGAGGGGCCCGGTGTTGGTAGCACCGGGCTTCTCGCTTTTCACGTGGTCTTCAGCCAGCCACCCTGGAGCACTCGGGCCACTCACGTCACGGAGGCGCGCCGAGCTATTACGCGGCAACGGTGTTCTTCCGCTCGGCCAGGTCCACCACGGTTGCCGAGGGCGTCAGGTAGTCCACCAGCTCCGCGATGTCCTGGTTGGTGACGTAGCCGAGCCTGGCGCGGACGGTGGATCTTGCGCCCTCTTGCAGGCTGAACAGCAGCCCCGGCAGGCTCTCGGGGATCGTGTGGCAGGCGGCCCCGTAGTCGGTGGCCTTCTCGATCAAGGCAGCTTCGGTGTGGGACTCGGTCGGCAGCCGCAGCGCGATACGGCGAGCGAACAGGTCTCGCAGGGTGAAGACGTCCTTGGTCGGCTCCTGGATGAGCCCGATCACGATGAAGCCCGCCGCGCGACCCTGGGTGAGCAGCAGCCCAAGCGCGTCCTCGATCTTGTCGCGGGTGCGACGCGGCCAGTACTTGAGCAGCGGGGCTAGCTCGTCTATCAAGATCAGGGTCAGCGGTCGACCAGGGCGGGGCGTGAAGTCCCGTTCCCCGGTCGCCCCATCCTGGGCGTTGGCGGCCCCCATCTCCTCCACCAGGCGCTCAAGCAGCGCCAGCGTGGCGTCAGGCAGGTCGGGCGTGTCCAGTCCCACATAGTCGCCATCCGCGAAGATCTGCCGAGCCTGGCTCAGTTCCTTCAACTTGGGGTCGATGCCGACCGGCCGGACGAGTCCGGCCGCGATGCCGGGGGCGATGGCGCGCAGGATGTTCCACTCCAGCCCGGCCTTACCGGCACCCATCGTCCCGGCGCAGCTCGTGCACCCACCCAGGAGACTGACGGTGTAGGGGTCGCCGAACTCATCGATGCCAACCGGCACCGCACGCCAGTTGATCGCCTCCACCGACGCGGGAATGGCCGAGGCCGGAACGGTTTCCAGCAGCGGGTCACGCTGCATCAGCGCCACGTTCAGCAGCCGGGGCCGAGCTTCCTTCATAAGGATGCGCTGAGCCTTGAAGCCCAGGCGGAGCTCATCGGACATCTTTACGAAGCCGCCAAGGGCCTGCCCGAGCTGCATCTCCACGACCAGGTGATCCCAGTACGGCGTGGACCTGACGCTCCTGAGCTTGGGAAGCGCCACGACCTGCTTGACCTGGGTGCTCAGCCCGCAGGCGGTCAGCACGGCGTTCCACTGACGCCGGTAGATCCACCACTTGTGCCACCAAGTGCGCGTCCAGGTACCCACCGTGGCGGCGAAGCTGGCCGGATGAGCGGTCTTCCAGGTCGAGAGGGCGGTAAACGCGCCTCCGAGGATCACCAGGGAGAGTTGCCAGCCGAGCCAGGCCACCCCTGCCGCCGCGACGCCGGCCGACGCGCTGGAGCGCGGGTGCAGGACCGCCTGAGTCACCAGCAGCGCGATCAACTTAGCCAGTTGCTTGGCGAGCCATACAAGCAGTTTTCCGAGGGCGGAGAAGAGGAAATTCAGCATGGCACGATCTCCTTTGGACAGCACAAAGGGGAGCCACCCGAGGGAAGTGCGGGCGGCTCCCCCCGCTTTGCTAACTGGTACTGGCGGTGCGACGGCGCGTGCTTCTTTCCTGGGTGAGCGACGCGCGCACGGCCTTTTGAAGCGTGTCGCTCTGGGCCAGGGCCACGTCGATGTCACCCTGAATGGCGGTCATGGAGGCGCTGCACCCGAGCCCGGCCGCCAGCTCGCGGTCAATGCGCGCGGCGGAGTCGATCAACCGGGAAACGCGCTCCATTCGCACGTCCACGTCGTCGATGCGGCTCCCGATTCGGGCGGTCATGCGGCCAGCTCCTTGATGTAGTAGATGCGCTGGCGGGAGAAAGCGAAGTACTCGTCAGCCGCCACGCTGGCGGCCTTGAGCGCGTCCCTTACCAGGTCATGTGTCTCGTCCACGAGCTTGAGGTCCACCGTGGGGTGGCGACGCTCGACGCTGGCCACCTCGCGCTGCAGGGCGCGTAGGTCGTCGGCGAGGAACGCCATCTCGGCGGCAATCTTCCGCCGCTGCATCTTCATGATCCGCAGGTTCCGGAAGAACTCGGCCCGGTCCTGCATTTCGGTGCGCACGTCGGCCACCTTGTTGGCGACGTAACCGCGCACCAGCGCCTTTCTTTTCGCCTTCCTGATCCGTTTCGGCTCGAAATTGACGGTACGCAAGGGCTTCACGTTGCCGCTTCTCGCCATCTCGCCTGCCTTTCTCCGCTTGTCGTAGTCAGCCAAGCTTTCCCCCGGCCGTTGCGCCTGGTGAGGAATGCCTTTCCGTCTGTCGTAGGCACTCCACGTTTCATACGGCGATTTCTCGTCGTGAACGACGCTTTCTCGGGGCGGCATTTCACTGTCCTCTCAATCGCACTTCGGGCACTTGCCGGTCCGCACGTAAAGCCACCCGTTGCAGCGCGGGCAGCGCTTGCCCTTCACGAGCTGTGGCGGGAGTGCGCCGAGCACCGCTCGACGAGCTCGTCTCCCTGCCAGACGCAGCCGCAGGAGTTGTAGCGGTACCCGTCGATCTCATCGGCCCTGCTGGCCTGGTAGGCCGCTGCCGCATGCCTGGTGAGGCGGCTGTGGGCCCTGTCGTAGGCCTGGTCGTGTGGCATCCTGGGATCTCCTCTGTTGAGGACCCAGGGGCGCGGTACTTTCCACGGTGACGCGCCCCTGGATCAATGTCGTCAGCCGTGTCGGTCGCACGGCTCCGTCTCGGTCGGCATCCCGCAGATGCCGTCAGGCCCTTCCGGGTCGGGTTCGGCGCAGACATAGCCGCCCATCTCGTCGTGGATCACCCACACTTCCCGAGCCATCACGCCGTCCCCTCCCGGAGCGCCTTCCGCCTCGCCCTCTCCGCAGCCAGACGGCTCCTCCTCAGCCGCTCCTGACACGCCGGAGCGATCGAGGACGTCACGAAGTCGCCGGGGAAGACGAGCCAGGTCTGACCGCACCCGCACCCGCACGTCACCTCATCGAACCCAGGTGACGGAGCCACCCCGGGCATTACGCGGCCTTAGGTGGCGCAGCAGCGATCGGCCGGACGGCCTCGGCCCGGAACCACACCTGGACACCGATGATCTTCTCCTCACCGGTCGTCGGGTTCTTCCGGGTCTTCTCCATCACGCCGATCTCGAACTGCGACAGCTCGATCGGGGTGTACATGGTCAGGCCCTTGCCAGGGTCGGTGTGGCTGGCGATCCCGATCTTCACGACCTCGTTGGCGGGCTTTCCGAACTGATCGACGGTGCTGCCGATCACCTCCACCGTCCACTTCGGCGTGCCGTCCTTGGTCGTCTCCTGCTGCGTCGAGCCGAAGGCGGTCTTCGGGCTGGACGACAGGAAGGCCACGCCCCGGAAGGTCGCAGCCTGGTCGATCTTGAAGTTCGTGAACATCGGGTTCCTCCCTGCGCAATGTGGGCACTCTCGGCCCTTCGTGGACGAACCGTGCTCTAGAGTGTTCTAGAGCGGCTCGACTAGCTCTATACTGTTCTAGAGCGCCCTAGTTGTCAAGCACCATTCTGAAGCGCTCTAGAGCAGAGGGAGGATCATGGAAGCGCTCGCCCCGTACCGGAGGATCGCCGAGAAGATCAAGCAGCGCATCACGCGAGGCGATCTCCGACCTGGTGATCAGATTCCGTCCGTGCGCGAGATCATGCGAACTGAGGGCGTCTCTACCGCCACAGCAACCCGCGTGGCAGCAGTGCTCAGGGCAGAAGGTTTTGCCGAAACCGTGCCAGGCATCGGAACCGTAGTAGCTCAGCCTCGGAACCTGACTACTGGCCCCGACCGACTTCAGATGCTTCGTGCAACTGGAGACGGCCTACGACCTGGCGAGAGGACCGAGATCATCGGTGCCTCTCTCGTGCCTGCACCCAGGCACGTGGCTGATGCCCTCGACCTTGACGAAGGCGCCGACGTCGTGAGGCGTCAACGTGCGTACTACGACGATCTTGGCGTGGTCGCTCTCTCCACCTCCTGGCTTCCCGGCCAGCTCGCAAGTGCAGCCCCAGAGCTGTTGGAAGCTGCTCCTCTCCCAAAGATGACCTTTGGGCTAGTCGAGGAGCGCACTGGTCGGCGAGCCGTCAAGCGGCGCGACGTCGTAGCGATCAAGCCCGTTCCTGAGGATGCTGCGGCTCTGCTCGACCTGGCGGCCGGCACACCTGCGCTGACCATGACGAACTACTACTGGGACCAGCACGGCAACGCCACTGAGTACGCCGAGGACTACCTCGGTCACGACCGGCCACTCTTCGCCGAGTACGACCTTGACTGAGGTGCCCGGTACTAGTTGCCGAATTGTTCTTATGTAGATCAAGGTCCTGGGGCGGGACGATCGGCCGGGCATGCGGCCTGGGGGCCGGTCCCGGCCGCCGCCCGCCCCAGCATGATCGGATGCAAACTTTCTCTACGGTTTCAAGGCGCGCGGCCCGCGCGCCCGGCGTCTCTAGGCCTAGAGGCTCCGGGGTCTAGACCTAGAGCCTTCCCTAGAGCCATAAACCGTGCCTGACCAGGGGTCTAGCGCCTAGAGCCCTTGGTCTCCCGAGGCGGCGATGACGGCTCTTACCGAATGTGCGGCGGGTTATGGCGCATATAACAAGCCCGTGCTCTGGCGGCCCGGTCCGTGGCCGGCGGCCGGGCACCCCAGGGGGGCCCCACCCCGCCGCCGGCCACGGCCCAGCCGCGAAGTGGTGGGGTTTCAGGCGACAAGCAGTCTTCGCCAGACAGGCAGGACTCCGGGATGGCGGGGATCTTGGTGCCGGACTGTCGAGTTGATCAGGGGTGCGGGTCCGGGCACCTCGTGATCCATCCCGACGCCCTGCCAGGAGGCATGCAGACCAGAACCCGGTGATCAAGACCGGCTGTGATCGTTGGACAACGGATGATCGTGGAACGGCGACCGGTTCATGTACACGCAAAGCCGATCTTGACCACCGGAACCTGGCCCGCAAGGTCTACGACCAGGACGACGGGATGGATCACGAGGGCCCAGCCCCTTGGAGGTGGAAGGGCGCCGCGAGAGTGATCGTCGGATGAGTCAGGTCCTAGGCGTGCGCTTGGTTTGGTAGTCGCACTGTGTAGTGACCGCAGACGGCCCTGAGAGCCACGCTAACAAGATCCAGGGTGGTTTAGGTACCCGAGGTCAGGGGTGAGATCAACTGAGTTTCGGCAGGTCAGATGCCCTTTTCAGCGGTGAGCCCCAGGGGTGATCACCGCCTGGGGCTCACTGCCGTATTCACTGCGTTACTGCATTACTGCTTGGCACGACGAAGCTCTTTGATCACCTTGTCCCAGACCAGTGGATCATCAGACACGCGGATCCAGGCGCGGACAAGATCCACGCTAGGGACCCTGGGGAGGTCCATCTCTTCGGCTGCACGGCTGGCGTGCCTACCCAGGTGCCGGTACAGCTCAGGTGTGAGATCCGCTGTGACCCGGATCGGGTCGGACCTGATGGCCGTCTCCCCTGCCGGGGCCGCGTCCGGCTCGACGCGTCGGTGGGCAGCTCGCCGGCGTGCCTCACGCCTGGCGTCTTTTTCGCTGGGTGCCATCACCCTTCCCCACGCTTGAGCAGCTCCTCGGCGAGCGCCTCGAACTCGGTTGCTCGTGCCTTGACCGGCAAGCCGAACGACTGCGAGTAGCGGTTGACGAACGGCACGGTCGCGGTCAGCACGTGCCAGCCATCTTCGGTGAGGTCCTCGCGGGTCTCCACGTGAGTCGTCGATGACCGGTTGATCCGGTTGAGGAGTACGGACACACGGGCAGGTGTGGCCCGGACCGGCTGGATGTCATCGATCTCGTCGGCGACCGGCGCCATGCGGTTGATCTCGATGCCGTGCGGGGCGACCGGGATGACCAGCTCATCGGCAAGACGCAGGACGGACCGAGCGATGCCCTTGTGATCTTCCATCTGCGGGGCGTCGATGACGACGATCTCGCCGGGTTTGGCGACCTCTGGCACGCGGCGGTGTAGTTCCTTGGAGGGCATGCCGATGATCCGGAACGGGAAGCCATCGGCAAGATCGCTCCACTCCAATGCCGAGGCGGCCGGGTCGGCGTCGACCAGGAGGACGGGGCGGCCCAGTTCGTAAAAGGCGTGAGCCAGCCAGACCGCCGAGGTGGTCTTGCCGGTGCCAGGCTTGAGGTTGATCAGGGCGACGGTGAGTGACATCAGGTCTCCCGCTGCTCAGGCTGGTAATTTCGCATACCCTCATGCTGCCGTAGTTACTGCACTACTGCACTACTGCACGTCCCTTGACTAAGTAAAGAGCGGGGCCCCCTGATCAATTCAGCGAGAGGGCGCGAGCCATCGCCACGGCGAAGATCTGGCCGTTGTTGACGCTGATGAAGCCTCGCCCGTGGGCGAAGCGTTTGACTCGTCGTCGGACGCGACGACGGCGAGCACGCCGGTCGGCGGCGAGCAGCTGCGCACCGGCGAGGCCCATCACGTCGGGACGGTCTTGCATCGGCCGGCCGCCCTGGGTCCGGGTAACGATGGCTTGGCGGGTGGTGC